>NZ_JACHHI010000004.1:0-87287 GCF_014207605.1 Negativicoccus succinicivorans
ATGAAAATCGAACTGATCACGCCGATCGCGATCGAAGAAGGTTTGCGTTTCGCGATTCGTGAAGGCGGTCACACCGTCGGCGCGGGCGTTGTCAGCGCCATCGAAAAATAAGTTTACAAGAGCAGGCGAAAGAGCGGTTGAGGTAACCGCTCTCTTGCCGGCCCAGCTAAGAAGTAGGAGGTGGCCCGCCTGTGGCGGGGAAATTCCTATGGAGTTAGCCCATTCAGAGAAATGGACGCTAGGAGGAAACAGTTATGTCGAAAGAACAGAAAATCCGGATTCGCTTAAAAGCCTACGATCACAAAGCATTGGATCAGAGCGCTGCGAAAATTGTCGAAGCCGCTCACCGTACCGGTGCGATCGTTTCGGGCCCGATTCCGTTGCCGACGGAAAAAGCGATCTATACTATTTTGCGTTCGCCGCACGTTAATAAAGACAGCCGCGAACAATTCGAGATGCGCACTCATAAGCGCCTGATCGATATTTTGGAACCGTCGAGCAAAACGGCGGACGCGTTGATGCGGTTGGAATTGCCGGCCGGCGTCAATATTGAAATCAAATTATAAAAGGAGGTGCGAACATGTCGAAAGCTATTTTGGGAAAAAAGTTAGGAATGACGCAAGTCTTCACTGAAGCAGGACAGCTCGTTCCGGTGACCGTTGTCGAAGCGACACCGAGCGTTGTTGTACGCGTAAAGACCGATGAAACCGACGGCTACCAGGCGATTCAGCTGGGCTACGGCGACATCAAAGAAAAACATTTGACCAAACCGATGCAGGGGCAGTTTGACAAAGCGGGCGTTACCCCGGTCAAATATCTCCGTGAACTGCGCTTACAAGAAGCAGGCGATTACACGGTCGGCCAAACTCTGGCAGCGGATATATTCGCAGCGGGAGATCTGGTGGACGTGATTGGTACCAGCAAAGGCAAAGGCTTCGCTGGTGGCATCAAACGCCATAACTTTTCGCGTGGACCGGAATCTCACGGCTCCAAATCGCACCGCGAACCGGGTTCCATGGGAGCCATGACATCCGGTGGCGGCGGTATTGTATTAAAAGGCAAAAAACTCCCGGGACAAATGGGCGGTAATCAATCGACTGTGCAGCGTCTGGAAGTGGTTCGTGTGGACACCGACCGCAATATCTTATTGATCAAAGGCGGTATCCCCGGAGCCAAGGGAAGTTTAGTTATGGTTCGCAGCACGGTGAAACCGAACAAATAAGTCGGAAGGGAGGATATATAAATGCCGAAAGTAACACTCTATGAAATGACCGGCGCGAAAGCCGGCGAAATAGAATTGCAAGACAGCGTATTTGCTGTGGATTACAACGAAGCGGTAATCCATGCGGCGATTGTACGCCAGCAGGCGAACGAACGTTTAGGTACGCATGCGACAAAAACGCGCGGCATGGTTCGTGGCGGCGGTAAAAAACCGTGGCGTCAGAAAGGAACCGGCCGGGCACGTGTAGGTAGCATCCGTTCCCCGTTGTGGGTCGGCGGCGGTACTATTTTCGGACCGCAGCCGCGCAGCTATGTGAAAGCGATGCCGCGGAAACAAAGACGTTTAGCGATCAAATCCGCGTTGAGCTACAAAGTCGCCAACGATGACGTGTTTGTCGTCAATCAGATCGAATTAGCGCAGCCGAAAACGAAGGAAGTATTGAACTTGCTCAATAACTTTGAAATCGGCAACGATAAAGCGCTCATCATTACGGAAGGGGACGCCATTTTGGAACGTTGCGCACGCAACATTCAAGGCGTCAAGGCGATGCCTGTCACCGCACTCAATATCTATGATATCGTGCATTACACTAAACTCTTCATCACCGAGGGCGCTGTCAAACAGCTCGAGGAGGTGCTGGCATAATGAATGCACGCGATATTTTAATCAAACCGATTGTTACGGAAAAATCTACGGCATTAATGGCGGAAGGTAAATACACCTTCAAAGTGCCCCTCAATGCCAACAAATACCAGATTCGTGATGCAGTTGAAGAAATTTTCAATGTGAAAGTCGCCGCGGTAAGCACTATGCGAGTGGAAGGCAAGAAAAAACGCATGGGCCGTTTCGAAGGTAAGCGCAGCGATTGGAAAAAAGCAATCGTCACGCTTAAAGAGGGCGAAACGATCGAATTGTTCGAAGGCGTGTAAGCGTCTGATTTAAGGAGGCACTATAATGGCTTACAAATCATTCAAACCGTACACCCCCGGGCGTCGGTTTATGACCGTATCGGCCTTCGAAGGAGTCACCAAAGCAGAACCGGAAAAATCGCTTCTGGCGCCGGTGACCAGAAAAGGCGGCCGAAACAATACGGGAAAGATGACCGTTCGCCATCAGGGCGGCGGCCATAAACGTCGGTACCGTTTGATTGACTTCAAACGTACGAAAGATAATGTACCGGCAAAAGTTGCGGCGATCGAATACGATCCGAACCGCACCTGCTTCATTGCTCTGTTGAACTATGCGGACGGTGAAAAACGTTATATCTTGGCGCCGCAGGGCTTGAAAGTCGGCGACATGGTGGAAAGCGGTCCGGAATCCGATATCAAAGTGGGCAACGCATTGCCGCTGGTGAATATCCCGATCGGTACCCAGGTCCACAACATCGAACTGAAAATCGGCAAGGGCGGCCAGATGGTCCGCAGCGCCGGCGCCTCAGCGCAGCTGATGGCGAAAGAAGGCAAATACGCGTTACTGCGTCTGCCGAGCGGCGAAGTTCGCCGTGTCTTGGTAGACTGCCGTGCGACCGTCGGTGTCGTAGGCAATGCCGAACACGAAAACATTACTATCGGTAAAGCCGGTCGTAATCGTTGGTTGGGCAAACGCCCGGCGAACCGCGGCGTTGTTATGAACCCGAACGACCATCCGCATGGCGGTGGTGAAGGTAAGTCCCCGGTCGGACGTAAACGTCCGGTTACTCCGTGGGGTAAACCGGCTTACGGCGTGAAGACGCGTAATAAGAAAAAAGCATCCAGTCGGATGATCGTCAATCGACGCAAGTAATGGAAGGAAGGGGAAACAAGAGTGTCCAGATCAATAAAAAAAGGACCGTTTGTTGCGGATCACTTGGAAAAGAAGATCGCTGCAATGAACGCTTCGGATGAGAAAAAAGTAGTCAAAACTTGGTCCCGGGCTTCGACCATCTTGCCGGACTTTGTCGGTCACACGATCGCTGTCCATGACGGCCGTAAACACGTGCCGGTCTATATTACGGAAGATATGGTCGGCCATAAGCTCGGTGAATTTGCACCGACCCGTTTGTTCCGCGGTCACAACAAGAGCGACAAAGCGACGGAATTGCAATAAGGAGGAGAAAATGGAAGTAAGAGCATTTACTAACAACATCCGCATTTCGCCTCGTAAAGTACGCATTGTCGTTGACCTGATTCGCGGTAAAAACTGCGGTGAAGCATTGGCAATTCTTGCGCACACGCCGAAACGCGCCTCGAAAGTGGTTGAAAAGACTCTGCGCAGCGCGATGGCAAATGCAGAAAATAATCATGATTTAAATGTAGATAAACTGTATGTATCGACAGCCTTTGTCGATGCCGGTCCGACTCTGAAACGGATTCACCCGCGCAGCCGGGGACAGGCATTCAGCATTTTCAAACGCACGAGTCAATTGACCGTGAAAGTATCCGAAAGAGAATAAAGGAGGGAAATGGTGTGGGTCAGAAAGTAAATCCCCATGGAATGCGTGTTGGCATCATCAAAGATTGGGATACCAAATGGTATGCAGAAAAAGATTATGCAAAGCTTTTGATTGAAGATACGAAGATTCGTCGCTTCCTGAAGAAACATCTCTTCATCGCGGGCATCTCGCGTATTGAAATCGAACGCACGTTAAAGCGCATTAAATTAACGATCTATGCGGCAAAACCGGGCATGGTTATTGGTCGCGGCGGCGCCGGTATCGAAGACATCAAAAAAGCCATGTCTCGTTTCACGACGCAGGAAGTGGATGTCAATATTAAAGAAGTTAAGAGTGCGGAACTGGACGCAACCTTGGTTGCGGAAAATATCGCATCTCAGCTGGAACGCCGTATTGCGTTCCGCCGTGCTATGAAACAGGCAGTCGGCCGTACGATGCGGTTCGGCGCTAAAGGAATTAAGGTTCTTTTGGGCGGTCGTTTGGGCGGCGCAGAAATTGCCCGTTCGGAAGGCTACCATGAAGGATCGATTCCGCTGCACACATTGCGCGCCAACATCGACTACGGTGTGGCAACGGCACAGACCACCTATGGTGCGATCGGTGTCAAAGTATGGATTTATAAAGGCGAAATTATGCCGGGCGAAATGGTCAATAAAGACGAAAATGTACGCGAAAACCGTGGCGGTAAAGAACGTCGCACAGGCGATCGCCGTAACAACCGTCGAGGCCATCGCGGCGGCCGCAACGAACGCGGCGAACGTCGTGACAACGATCGGCAACCGAACAACGCAGAAAGGAGCGAAGCCTAATGCTAATCCCGAAGCGTGTAAAATATCGTAAACAATTTCGCGGTCGTATGAAAGGCAGAGCGCACCGCGGTAATAAAGTATCCCACGGCGAATTTGGTTTAGTTGCCTTGGAACCGGCTTGGATTACCAACCGGCAAATCGAAGCAGCTCGTATTGCCATGACGCGCTACATCAAACGTGGCGGCCAAGTGTGGATCAAAATTTTCCCGGATAAGCCGGTTTCCAAGAAACCTGCCGAAACTCGTATGGGTAAAGGTAAAGGCGCTCCGGAATATTGGGTTTCTGTTGTCCGCCCGGGCCGTGTGATGTTTGAAATGGCAGGCGTCACACCGGAAATCGCTAAAGAAGCGATGCGATTGGCCTCGCATAAACTTCCGATCAAAACGAAGTTTGTCGTCAAGGGCGAAGAAGAAGTGGCAGGTGACAACTAATGAAGGTACAAGAAATTCGGAATTTGTCCGCCGAGGAAATGAACGAAAAAATCGCCGGTCTGAAGGAAGAATTATTCAACCTCCGTTTTCAGCATGCGACCGGCCAGTTGGAAAATCCGATGCGTTTGCGTGAAGTGAAGAAAACCATTGCCCGGATTAAAACCGTGCAGCGGGAAGCAGAATTGAAAGCGTAAGCGTAAATCGTAAAGGAGGAACCGTGGTGGAAGAAAGAAACGTACGCAAATCACGTGTCGGCAAAGTCGTCAGTGACAAAATGGACAAAACCGTTGTTGTTGCTGTAGATCGTAAAGTGCCGCACAAAAAATACAATAAGCCGCTCACATCGACGAAGCGGTATAAAGCGCACGACGAAAACAACGAATGCAAAGTCGGTGATACCGTGCGCATCGTCGAAACGCGCCCGATTTCGAAAGATAAATGCTGGCGTGTAACGAAGATTATTGCCCGTGCCGAATAATTCGGTAGAAAGAGGAGGAACACGATGATACAGCAAGAAACTCGCTTAAACGTGGCTGATAACACGGGCGCCAAAGACATCTTGTGCATCAAGGTACTGGGAGGATCATTCCGGCGCTACGCGAATATCGGTGATGTAATCGTTGCTTCGGTAAAAGATGCATCACCCGGTGGCGTTGTCAAGAAAGGTGAAGTGGTTAAGGCCGTAGTCGTTCGTACGAAGAAAGGTTTACGTCGCAACGATGGCTCCTACATTCGCTTTGACGAAAATGCAGCCGTTATTATTAAAGATGATAAGAGCCCGCGTGGGACTCGTATTTTTGGACCGGTAGCTCGTGAGCTTCGTGATAAGAACTTCATGAAGATTATTTCGCTCGCACCGGAAGTACTGTAAGGAGGTGCGGATATGAGCAAACGTAAACTGCAAGTCAAAACCGGTGATACCGTCATGATCATTGCCGGCAAAGACAAAGGCAAAACGGGTAAAATCATTGCCGCACAGCCGGCCAAAGATCGCGTCATTGTGGAAGGTCTGAACCAAGTCAAACGGCACACCAAGCCGAACCAGGCCAATCCGCAAGGAGGCATTATCACGAAAGAAGCACCGATTCATGTCTCCAACGTCATGGTCATCGATCCGAAGACCAAAGAACCGAGCCGCATTAAAAAAGTACAGCAAAAAGACGGCAGCTACGTTCGTGCGACCGTTAAAAGCGACTCGATTATCGACAACGTAAAATAATACGAAAGGAGGACGAATTCGGTGTCTCGTTTAAAAGATTTCTACAATTCCCAGATCAAAAATGATCTGCGTGAAAAATTCAACTATAAAAACGTAATGGAAATTCCGAAATTGGAAAAAATCGTCATCAACATCGGTGTCGGTGAAGCCGTTGCGAACTCCAAAGCATTGGATGCCGCGGTGAACGACCTGACGGCGATCGCCGGTCAGAAACCGATCATTACGCGTGCGAAAAAATCCATTGCGAACTTCAAAATTCGTGAAAACATGCCGATCGGCTGCAAAGTTACGCTGCGCGGCGAAAAAATGTACGAATTCCTGGATAAATTGATCAATATTGCGATTCCTCGCGTCCGCGACTTTCGTGGCGTGCGCGCGACCAGCTTTGACGGTCGCGGCAACTACAGTTTGGGCATTAAGGAACAATTGATTTTCCCGGAAATCGACTACGATAAAATTGACCAAGTACGCGGCATGGACATCATTATGGTGACCAGCGCGAAGACTGACGAAGAAGCGCGTGAACTTTTGCGTGCCTTCGGTATGCCGTTTAAAAAATAAGACAAAGGAGGAAGTATAATGGCGAAAAAGTCCATGATTGAACGTGAAAAGAAACGCCGTAAAATGGTGGAAAAATACGCGGCAAAACGCGCCGAGCTGAAAGCGAAAGGCGACTATGCAGCGTTGAGCAAACTCCCCAAGGATGCTTCCCCGACACGCTTGCACAATCGGTGCCTTCTGACCGGACGTCCGCATGGTTACATGCGTAAGTTCGGCGTGAGTCGAATCGTTTTCCGCGATTTGGCATATGAAGGTGAAATCCCTGGCGTGAAAAAAGCCAGCTGGTAACGATTGTCCGTGGGAGGAGGTAAACTAATATGGGAATGACCGATCCGATTGCGGATATGTTAACGCGCATTCGCAACGCCAACTCGGCGCTGCACGCGAAAGTGGATATGCCCGCTTCGAAAAAGAAAGCTGCTATACTGGACATTCTGGCCCAAGAAGGCTACATCCACGGATATGAAACTGTGGAAGAAGAAGGCCATCCGGTATTGCGCGTCACATTGAAATATGGCGCGAATAAAGAAAAAGTAATCACGGGTCTCAAACGTATTTCGAAACCCGGCTTGAAAGTGTATGCAAAGAAGGACGAATTACCCCGCGTTCTCGGTGGTTTGGGAATTGCAGTAATTTCGACGTCCAAAGGCGTAATGAGCGATCGTAAAGCCCGTCAGGCTGGTCTTGGCGGCGAAGTTATCGCTTACGTCTGGTAAGTGAGGAGGTAACGCATGTCACGTATTGGGAATCAACCGATTGCCATTCCGAACGGAGTGGACATCACCTTGGACGGACATACCCTCACTGTCAAAGGACCGAAGGGTACATTGTCCCACAAACTGCCGCAGTCAATGCAGGTGGAAGTCACCGCAGACGAAGTGAAAGTTACGCGTCCGTCGGATGACAAAGAACATAAATCGTTGCACGGTCTGACCCGTTCGCTGATCAACAACATGGTGATCGGTGTTACGAAAGGCTACTCGAAGACGCTTGAAATCGTTGGCGTCGGCTATCGTGCCGCGATGAAAGGTAAAAACTTGAACTTGACACTCGGTTTTTCGCACCCTGTCATCATGGAACCGCCGGCGGGGATCGAATTTGAAACCCCGGAACCGACGAAAATCATCGTCAAAGGTGCGGATAAAGAAGTCGTCGGCCAAGTCGCTGCAGAAATTCGCGACTGGCGTAAACCGGAGCCGTATAAAGGCAAAGGTGTTCGCTACGAAGGTGAACACGTACGTCGTAAAGCCGGCAAGACCGGTGCGAAATAGTTCGGAAGGGAGTGGACAAGTTGCGTAACAATTTACGAAATAAAGCACGTCAACGCCGTCATGCTCGTTTGCGTCGGCATATTGCCGGCACGGCCGAACGTCCTCGCTTGAATGTCTATCGCAGCCTTGCTAACATTTACGCGCAGATTATTGACGATACCAAAGGTACTACTTTGGTAGCGGCAAGTTCTCTGGATGCGGAAGTGAAAGAAGCTCATGCCTACGGCGGGAACGTCGAAGCGGCGAAAGCGGTTGGTGAACTGATCGCCAAACGCGCGCAGGAAAAAGGCGTGAAAGAAGTAGTCTTTGACCGCGGCGGCCAGATTTATCACGGTCGTATTGCGGCGTTAGCAGAAGGTGCCCGTGAGGGCGGCTTGACATTCTAAGCAAAGGAGGAAACGGTAGATGGCAAGATTTGAAAAGAAAGAATCGGATCTGCAAGAGAAGGTCGTCTTTATCAATCGCGTAGCGAAAGTTGTTAAAGGCGGTACCCGTTTTTCCTTCAGCGCTCTCGTCGTTGTAGGCGACGGTAAAGGTAACGTTGGCGCGGGCATGGGAAAAGCAAAAGAAGTTCCCGAAGCGATCCGCAAAGGCGTAGCAGATGCGAAGAAAAACATGGTTGCAGTTCACTTGAAAAACGGTACGATCCCGTATGCCGTCACAGGCATTTGCGGTGCGGGCCGCGTTTTCTTGAAACCGGCCGCAGAAGGTACCGGCGTTATCGCCGGCGGTCCTGTGCGTGTGGTCTTGGAACTCGCCGGGGTACGAAATATTTTAACGAAATCGATTGGTTCGGCAAACCCGATGAACATGGTCAAAGCGACTATCAACGGTTTGCTGGATCTCAAACGCGCGGAAGATATTGCGGCGTTGCGCGGCAAATCCGTCGAAGAATTGTATAACTAAGGAGGCGGATGATGGCTAAGAAAGTTCAGATTCAATTGAAGAAAAGTCTGATCGGTTCGAACCAGACGCAGCGACAGACGGTCAAAGCACTGGGATTGAAGAAGACGAATTCCGTCGTCACCCAGGAATTGACCCCGCAAATTGAAGGCATGATTCACCGAGTACGTCACTTGGTGGAAGTTACAGACGCAGAATAAGGAGGTGCAAACATGAAACTTCATGAACTGAGCCCCAACGAGGGTTCTCGCAAAGCACGTCGCCGTGTTGGTCGCGGTCTCGGAAGCGGCATGGGCAAAACCTCCACGCGTGGTACGAAAGGTCTTTACTCGCGTTCGGGCGGCGGTGTTCGTCCGGGCTTTGAAGGCGGCCAGATGCCGTTGTATCGTCGGTTGCCGAAGCGCGGTTTTACGAATATTCACGCTAAAAACTATGCAGAAGTGAATATCAGCCAACTCAATCGGTTTGAAGCGGGCGACGTTGTCGATCCGGTCAGCTTGATTGAAAAAGGCATCCTGAAGAATGTACGCGATGGAGTACGTATCCTCGGTAACGGCGAACTGGACAAAGCGGTTACTGTCAAAGCGCACGGTTTTACAAAGACGGCGCAGGAAAAAATCGAAGCAGCCGGCGGTAAAGTCGAGGTGCTCTAATGCTCGAAAAACTTTCGAACATATTTCAGATTTCCGAATTACGGAACCGACTGATTTATACGTTCGTTATGTTTATGGTGTTCCGCGCCGGGATTCATATTCCGGTACCGGGCGTTGACGCCTCGGTGATCGAACATCTTTTTTCGAGCGGCAGCCTGTTCGGTTTTTTGGATTTATTTGCCGGCGGTGCCTTGAGTAAGTTTTCCATTTTCGCGATGAGTATTACCCCGTACATCAACGCATCGATTATCATGCAGTTGTTGACGGCGGTTGTACCTGTTTTTGAAGAGTGGAAAAAAGACGGCCAGGACGGCTTTAAAAAAATTCAGAAAGTAACCCGTTACGGTACTGTAGTCTTGGCTTTGATCCAAGCCTTCGGTATGGCCTACGGTTTACGCGCCAATCAAGCATTGGTCGATAATAGCTATTTAGCGGTATTGATGATTACACTGACACTGACCGCGGGAACCTGTTTCCTGATGTGGGTTGGTGAACAGATTACGGAAAAAGGTGTCGGCAACGGCATTTCGTTAATCATCTTTGCCGGTATCGTGGCACGGATGCCGGCCGGCATCCAGGTCATTATGGAATACTTACGGACCGGTACCATCAACTTTTTCCAAGCCGGTTTGTTCGCTTTAATCGCGATTGTGATGATCGTGATTGTTGTCGCGGTAACGCAGGGTGCGCGTCGCATTCCCGTTCAGTATTCCAAACGAGTTGTCGGTCGTAAAATGTATGGCGGACACTCTTCACACTTGCCTTTGAAAGTCAATCAGGCCGGTGTTATTCCCATCATTTTCGCATCGTCGATTTTGATGTTGCCGATCACCCTGGCACAATTCATCAATGTCCCGTGGGTCAAAGAGATGGCGAATCTCTTTACTTGGGGAACGGTATTAAATACCGTACTGTATGCGATTTTGATTATTTTCTTTACCTACTTCTACACGGCGATCTCTGTCAATATTACGGATATTGCCGATAATATGAAAAAGTACGGTGGCTTTGTTCCCGGCATCCGTCCGGGTAAACCGACCGCTGATTACTTGGATCGCGTATTGACGCGGATCACACTCGCCGGCGCATTTTTCCTGGCGTTTGTGGCAGTACTTCCCAACATTTTGGGAAACATCACCGGCATTCAAGGTGTATACTTTGGTGGGACGGCTCTCTTGATCGTGGTAGGTGTCGCCCTGGATACAATGAAACAAATTGAATCGATGATGATTACGCGTCATTATGAAGGTTTCATGAAGTAAGGAGATGGGAACGATGTACATTTTGTTAATGGGACCGCCCGGCGCCGGTAAAGGTACGCAAGCGGAACGACTCATCGAAAAGTATGGGATTCCTCAAATTTCGACGGGCGATATGTTCCGCGCGGCCGTAAAAAACGGTACGCCGCTCGGTTTGGAAGCAAAAAAACATATGGATAACGGTACGCTGGTACCCGATGAAGTGACGATCGGCATTGTTCGCGAGCGCTTGGCGCAACCGGATGCGCGTGACGGCTTCATCTTGGACGGTTTCCCGCGTACGACGGCACAGGCGGTAGCGTTGGATGCGATTCTGCGTGAACTTAATATCACGCTGGACGGCATTATCAATATTGCGGTTCCGAATGAAGAATTGGTCCGCCGCACCAGCGGTCGGCTGATTTGCCGCACATGTGGTGCGACGTATCATAAAGCGTTTAATCCGCCGCAAAAAGCCGGTGTCTGCGATAAAGACGGTGGCGAGTTGTACCAACGTGACGACGATCAGGAAGCGGTCGTCAAAGAACGTTTAGCCGTCTACGGACAACAGACCAAGCCCTTGATCGATTACTACAAAAACAACGGACATTATGTAGAAATTGACGGGCTGCAGGATATGGAAGACGTCTTCAAAGACATCGTTACCGCTTTGGAAAAGAAGGACGGACAATGATCATTCTGCGATCCGCCCGCGAGATCGAGCGCATTGCCGCTGCCGGCAAAATCGCCGCGCAGACATTGCAACTGCTCGCCAGTAAAGCGGTTCCCGGTATTTCTACCTGGGAACTGGATCAAATAGCGGAAGAATACATTGTTCAGCAAGGAGCCATTCCTGAATGCAAAGGGTATTACGGATTTCCGGGCTCGGTTTGTATTTCGGTGAATGAAGGCGTAGTGCATGGCATCCCCTCCAAACGAGTGATTCTCAAAGAGGGAGATATCGTCAGTCTGGATTTGGTGGTTACCAAAGACGGATTTATGGGCGATACTGCGATGACAGTGCCGGTTGGCGAGATCAGTCCGAAAACGCAACAGCTTTTGGACGTCACGCAGGGGGCGCTCGCAGCAGGCATCGCCGCTGCCGTAGTCGGCAACCATGTCGGTGATATCGGTCACGCGGTCTCGGCGTTTGTCGAGCCGTACCATTACGGCGTAGTTAAAGAATACGTCGGACACGGTATCGGCACCGAAATGCATGCGGAACCGGAAGTACCGAATTACGGCACTCCGCACACCGGCGATCGGCTGGAGGCGGGGATGATTCTTTGTATCGAGCCGATGATCAATCTCGGCACCGCACAGGTGCGCACTTTAAAAGACGGCTGGACTGTCGTAACCAAGGATCGCAAACCGTCCGCTCACTTTGAGCATACGATTGCGATTACCGACGACGGCCCCCGCATTTTGACGGAGCGCTCATGACCGAAACCAGACCGCTCTCTCCCGGCACTATCGTTGAGGCGACTGCCGGACGCGAACGGGGACAATGGTTCGTGGTACTGCGTTGTCATGATGCCTCGTATGTGGAGCTTGCCGACGGACGCAAACGTCCGGTTGCACAGCCCAAAACAAAGAATCGTCGACATGTGCGCATACGCGTCGCCGCCGATTCGGATGCGGCCTATCGCCGCACGCATCCTCATTCGCCGTGGCGGGATGAAGAAATCCGCGCCGCGATTACCCAAGCAAAAGCTGCACTGCAAAAAGGAGGCTTTGATGAGCAAGGAAGATGTCATTGAAGTAGAGGGTAAAGTCGTTGAAGCGTTACCGAACGCCATGTTCAAAGTGAAGCTTGAAAACAGCCACATTGTTCTGGCGCATGTATCCGGTAAAATGCGGATGAATTTTATCCGTATCCTTCCGGGTGACCGAGTCACTTTGGAATTGACTCCGTACGATTTAAATCGGGGCCGGATCACCTATCGCTTCAAGTAAGACCCTGTTAAAGGAGGTTCAACATGAAAGTCAGACCGTCCGTAAAAAAGGTTTGCGATAAATGCAAAATTATTAAACGCAAAGGCCGTGTCATGGTCATTTGCGAAAACCCGAAACATAAACAACGTCAAGGATAAGAATAGGAGGTGGAGAGTAGATGGCACGTATAGCCGGTGTAGACTTACCCCGTGATAAGCGCGTTGAGATTGGCTTAACCTATATTTATGGTATCGGCCTCACTCTTTCCAAAAAGGTATTGGAAAAGACCGGTGTAAATCCGGATACGCGGGTCCGCGACCTCACTGAAGATGAAGTTGCGAAACTGCGTGAAGCTTTGGACGAATATAAAGTAGAAGGCGATCTGCGTCGTGAAGAATCGCTTAATATTAAACGTTTAGTGGAAATCAATTCGTATCGTGGTCGCCGTCACCGTGCAGGATTGCCGGTCAACGGTCAACGCACGAAAACGAATGCCCGTACACGCAAAGGTCCGAAGAAGACCATTGCCGGTAAAAAGAAATAAGAAGTAAAGGAGGGGACTTAAGTTGGCTAAAGCAAGAACCAAACGTAAAGAAAAGAAACACGTAGAGTCGGGGGCTGCACACATCCGCTCGACCTTCAATAACACGATCGTAACGATTACCGATACGAACGGCAACACCCTTTCCTGGGCTTCTGCCGGCGGATTAGGTTTCCGCGGATCTCGTAAAAGCACTCCCTTTGCTGCGCAAATGGCCGCTGAACAGGCAGCTAAAGCAGCGATGGAACAAGGCTTGCGGGAAGTAGAAGTATATGTAAAGGGTCCGGGATCCGGCCGTGAAGCCGCGATCCGTGCGCTGCAAGCAGCGGGCCTTGATGTCAACATGATTAAGGACGTAACACCGATTCCCCATAACGGTTGCCGCCCCCCGAAACGCAGACGTGTCTGAGCGTCTCTTTTGGGTGGTGTCAGTTGTATAGGAGGAGGTTTACCGCATGATAGAAGAGAAGAATTTTGACATCGAAACAGTCGAACTGTCGGCTGACGAACGGTACGGTAAATTTGTTTGTGAACCGCTGGATCGCGGTTACGGCATTACCTTGGGTAACAGCTTGCGGCGCGTTTTGCTGTCCTCATTGGACGGCGTCGCCATTACCTCCATTAAAATCGATGGCGTATTGCACGAATTCTCCACCATCCCCGGTGTCCGGGAAGACGTGACCGATATCATCCTGAACCTCAAAAAAGTGTGCTTTAAAGCACACAGCGAAGCGGAATTTCCGTTAGAAGTCCGGGTCGATATAGAAAAAGAAGGCCAATTCACGGCCGGCGACATCGTCGTTCCGTCGGAATTGGAAATCTTGAACAGCGATCTGCACATTGCCACACTCGACAACGATGCTCATGTGGTAATGACGCTTACCATTGATCGCGGTCACGGCTATGTGCCGGCGACGAAGAACAAGAGAGAAGATGACGCGATCGGCGTCATCCCGATCGATTCGATTTTCTCGCCGATTTTACGGGCGAACTACAAAGTAGAAGATACCCGCGTCGGCAACGAACTCGACTACGATAAAATGACATTGGAACTGACCACTGACGGCTCGATTGGAGCCAAGGACGCCGTAGCGAAAGCAGCGACCATCCTGGTCATGTACCTGCGTCATTTCCAAAATATCGCGACCGACCGTGACCTCATCGCTGTCAGCACGAACTTCGACAACGAAGAGGAAACGGCGACGGAACCGGAAATTGATTTCGAATCGATCCGTATTGAAGAATTGGAACTTTCCGTTCGGGCCTTCAACTGCCTGAAACGCGCCAATATCAATACGCTTGCGGACTTGCTCAAAAAGACCGAAGATGACTTAACGAAAGTACGCAACTTGGGTAAAAAATCGATTGAAGAAATCAAAGAACGCCTGACCGAATATGACGGTCACGGTTTGACCTTGAAACAAAAGGACGAATAGAGGAGGAAAAAAATGGCCTACAGCAAGTTGGGACGCAATACCGCAGCACGTAAAGCGTTGTTGCGCAACATGGTGACCTCCCTGCTCCAGCATGAACGCATTGAAACGACGGAAACGAAAGCAAAAGAACTGCGGCGCGTAGCGGATCAGATGATTACGCTCGGCAAACGTGGTGATTTACATGCCCGTCGTCAAGCTTTAGCTTTCATCATGGATGAAGGGATTGTATCCAAACTGTTCGGCGAAATTGCTGAAAAGTACGCTGACCGTGAAGGCGGTTACACACGCGTGCTGAAAATCAGCCCCCGTAAAGGGGACGCCGCTCCGATGGCAATCATCGAGTTGGTATAATGAAAAAAAGATCGTGCGCCTGCACGATCTTTTTTTATTACCGCCTTACGTTGTATTCGGCATACCGAAACGCGCGCCGTAAGCAAATTACTTTGTCAGAATTCGGTACAGAGAAAATAAAAAAATCTTGGCGCTGCGGCGGCGTTATGGTATACTATTTTAGTAATGCGCCTATAGCTCAGGGGATAGAGCACCGGTCTCCGGAACCGGGTGCGCAGGTTCGATTCCTGCTAGGCGCACCAGCATAATAAAGGCCTCTCGAAAATTCGAGAAGCCTTTTTTTATGTTTGAGCCCAATTTGAGCCTAATTTATTTCAAATTCTTTGAAAAACACTATATATTATTCCCCCTTTTCTTTTCCAAACGTCCGATATATCTCAAACCATTCAAAATACCATATTCTATTTTTTCTAATATCACTAAATTCACCTAATTATAGGACGTTTTCAAATTTTTAGTCCCGTCCCAGCCCCAGTACCGGAGAAATATTGTTTTAATATAATATCTCTTTTTGTCTTCTAAGCTCTTAAAAGTAAAAGAACAGGTAAAGAGTCAAGACAAGGATAAAAAGTCCATATTAGGGCAAATAGAAAGCTTTAAGACGGATGATAAAGCTAAGTCAAATAAGAAAGATCATAGCAAAGGTATAGAAAGATAAATATCGGCAGTCTCGGACTGTCTTTATTTTTTTGTTAATTTTTTATCAAATTTATACACACCTATACAAATATATATAAACTCATAAAAGATAAAGGCGTATAAAAAAATTTATCTTAATTACAGCAATCGCATTTTAAATTGAGATGTTCGCAAGCTAGATTACGGACTTCACTAGGAAGTTTTCCCTTATATCTTTTGTAATAAATGGAAAATTTGCTATGAGATGTGTATCCGACAGATTCAGCTATTTCCTTTATAGGAAGTTTGGTATTTAAGAGAAGAGTCTCAGCCATATTCATTCTTTTTCTTTGGGTGTATTCTGTAATGCCTTGACCATATTTTTCTTTGAACAAGTTTTTTAATTTAGTCCCGCTCATCTTAGAAATTTTTTCAAGGGTTTCCTGATTTACATTCATGGTGAAATGATCGTCTAAGAATCTTGCTACATCTTCAAGTGCTTTATCATCATCAATTTCAATTTTATATTTTTTTCTATTTAAGTAGGTATCTATTACTATACTTATCCATTCATTTGCTTTGGCTTTTAAGAAAAAATCAGCGGCAGGAGCGTCCATCTTACAATTTAATATTTCCATTGCTACTTTTTCTAAAGACTTTGTAAGTATAATTTGATTCGTTTGAAGTAAGGTCGAATAAAAAGATTCTGGATCAATATTAATGGATGATAGGTGCTTTTCCAAAAGTTCTCTTTTAAAGCCTATAGAAACAGAAAGATAATATGAATTCTCGTGTAATAAAAACAGGAAGTCATCTCTTATATTATCAAAATCAAGAGTGCATAAAGAGTTTGCAGTCAAAGTTTGATAAGGACTAAATTTCTCGCCATTTGCGCTGACGATGTAGCTTGAATAGATTGAAACATAGTCTGACATACTATAAGTACTATTTTGAATAACTTCTTCTCTGATATAAAAATCGTGGACATCAATAATGAAGCCATCTCCTTCATAAAACCAATAAAGCCCTTCTGCATGAGTTGAATTATTTTTGCTCCAACAAAATGTATGTCCGGCACTTGAATATTTTCTATTGTTTTTACATTCATCTACCTTCATATAATCTTTTACAAAATCATAATAAGTCATAACACACTATCCCCTTTAGACAATATTCCAATTAGCCCTAAATTCGACAAGCCATTGTATTAGTAATCATACCCGATGTACAATAAAAAGGCAATGATAATTACTATCAACAAAGCAAATTTATATCTAAACGGGATATCAAAGAAAAGGGAGATAATATTATGAAGATTTATAAAAAGCTATTTGCTTATGTACAAGACAAAAAATATCTTGGATTTTTCGCTATAATTTTTTCTGTTATATCTGCAGTAATTACAGTATATGGATACTATTTAATTTACAGATTTTTAGACAATTTAATTATCCATACAGATTTATCCGGAGCAGAAAATTTAGCAATAAAATCTGCTCTTATATTAACAGCAGGAGCAATATTTTATTTTGCTTCAGGAGCTTTTTCCCATTTATTGGGATTTAGGCTTGAAACAAATTTAAGAAAAAGAGGAATTGATGGTTTAGAGAACGCAAGCTTTAGGTTCTTTGATTTAAATCCATCCGGTCAAATAAGAAAGATCATTGATGACAATGCCGCACAAACTCATCAGGTTGTAGCTCACATGATTCCTGATAGCTCTCAGGCAATAATTACACCCGTGCTTGTGCTTGTACTTGGCTTTATAGTAAGTATAAGAGTTGGCATCACTTTACTTGCTCTTACAATAATTGGTTGCTTAATTTTAGGGGCAATGATGGGCGAGCAAAAATTTATGAAGATATACCAGGAAGCTCTATCTAAACTAAGTGCCGAGACCGTTGAATACGTTAGAGGAATGCAAGTTGTAAAAATATTTAGAGCAAATGTAGAGTCATTTAAAAGCTTTTATAAGGCGATAAAAGATTATTCAAAGTATGCTTACGATTATTCACTGTCTTGTAAAAAGCCTTATGTTTTGTATCAATGGTTATTCTTTGGATTAATTGCAATTTTAATTATACCTATAGTTTATTTTATGACTAGCTTAGGCAGCGCCAAGATGATATTACTTGAGCTTATCATGATTTTATTTTTATCAGGAGTTCTCTTTGTTTCATTTATGAGAATGATGTGGTACTCCTTGTACATCTCTCAAGGCAATTATGCAGTAGATACTTTAGAGGCTCTATACAAGGATATGCAAAAAGACAAATTGGAGCACGGCAATCTTAAAAATTTCAAAAACTATAATATAGAGTTTGATAATGTTAGCTTTGCTTATAATGATAAAGCTGTCATTGAAAATTTATCCTTTAAATTAGAAGAAGGGAAGTCCTATGCACTTGTCGGTTCCTCCGGATCAGGCAAATCAACAGTAGCAAAACTTATATCAGGTTTTTACAATGTTAATGAAGGAAGCATAAAGATAGGCGGCATACCAATATCTGAATATTCTGACGAAGCCTTAATTAAAGCTATCTCATTTGTTTTCCAAGATTCGAAACTGTTTAAGAAGAGCATTTATGACAATGTAGCTTTGGCCAATAAAGATGCAACAAGAGATGATGTTATGAAAGCCTTAAAATTAGCAGGATGCGATTTGATATTGGACAAATTCTCGGATAGAGAAAATACAATCATAGGCTCAAAAGGAGTTTATTTATCCGGGGGAGAAAAACAAAGAATTGCAATTGCAAGAGCAATTTTGAAGGATTCCAAAATTATTATTATGGATGAAGCATCAGCATCGATTGACCCGGATAACGAGTTTGAATTGCAAAAAGCTTTCAAGAACCTTATGAAGGATAAAACAGTTATCATGATTGCTCATAGACTTTCTACAATTAAAGATGTAGATGAAATTCTTGTAATGGGTAATGGAAAAATTATAGAAAGAGGTTCTGACAAAGAATTAATGTCAAGAGATACAAGGTATAAGAGACTGCAAGAGCTCTTTAACAGTGCGAATGAATGGAGAGTTTTAAATGAAGGAGTTTTATAAAAAAAGATTTGCTCTTACAGATAAAGGAGCGAAGAATTTAACTAAAGCAACACTGTCCTCATTTTTGGTTTATTGTATAACCATGCTTCCTGCCATATTACTAATGATTTTTGCGCAAGAAGTTTTGGAGAATATTGACAAAAGCAAGGGATTTTATCTAGCATTCTCGGTTTTGACTTTGATAGCAATGTATATTTTGCTTTCTATCGAATACGATAAATTATATAGCACAACATATCAAGAAAGTGCAGATTTAAGGGTAAGAACAGCAGAGAATTTATCAAAACTACCTCTATCATACTTTTCTAAGCATGATATTTCCGATCTCTCACAAACAATTATGGCTGATATTGAAGGTATAGAGCATGCAATGAGCCATGCAATACCAAAAGTGGGCGGCATGGCACTTTTCTTCCCACTAATATCCATCATGATGCTAGTAGGCAATGTCAAGATGGGTTTAGCTGTAATTATTCCAACGATTCTAAGTTTTATATTTATACCCTTATCTAAAAAACATTCAGTTAAGGGAGAGAAAAGATATTATGACGCCTTAAGAGAAAACTCTGAAAGTTTTCAAGAAAATATCGAAATGCAAATGGAGATTAAAGCCTATGGCTTGTCAGAGGAAATGAAAGAAAAGCTGTATGAAAAAATGGATAAAAGTGAAAAAGTCCACTTAAAGACAGAAATAGGACTTATTTTAACTATGTCTATATCTTCAATATTTAGCTTTATTTCCCTTGCTGTCGTAATACTTGTTGGGGTAAATCTAATTATTAATAAAGAGATAAGTCCTCTCTACCTTATAGGATATTTACTAGCGGCTATGAAGATAAAAGACTCTCTAGATGCATCTAAAGAGGGCATGATGGAGATATTTTATTTAACGCCAAAGATTGAAAGACTTAAAGAAATTCAAAATCAAGAATTACAAGAGGGCGAAGACTATAATTTGAAAAAATTTGATATTGATCTAAAAGATGTTGAATTTTCTTACAATAAAGACGCAAAAGTTTTAAATGGAATAAATTTTAAAGCTAAGCAAGGAGAGGTAACTGCTTTGGTGGGAGCAAGTGGATGCGGTAAAACAACTATCTTGAAACTCATATCAAGACTTTATGATTATGACGATGGACAAATCTTAATTGATGGCAAAGATATAAAAGAAATATCAACAGAATCTCTTTTTGATAAGGTCTCAATAGTTTTCCAAGATGTGGTTCTTTTTAATCAAAGCGTCATGGAAAATATTAGGATTGGAAAGCAAGATGCAAGTGACGAAGAAGTTATAAAAGCAGCAGAGCTTGCCAATTGCACAGATTTTATAGAAAAAATGGATAAGGGTTTTGATACAGTTATCGGTGAAAACGGTGCTGAGCTATCAGGCGGAGAAAGACAAAGGTTATCTATAGCCAGAGCCTTCTTAAAAGATGCACCGATATTGATATTAGACGAAATTACAGCAAGCCTTGATGTTGACAACGAGAAAAAAATTCAAGAGTCATTAAGTAATTTAATTAAAGATAAGACAGTTGTCATTATTTCACACAGAATGAAGTCCATAGAAAATGCAGACAAGATAGTAGTTCTTGAAAACGGAAGAGTAGAAAGCCAAGGTGACCATGAAGAGCTTTTACAAAAATCAAAGGTTTACAAGAATTTAATAGTAAAGACAAAAATGGCAGAAGAATTTATTTATTAGGAGGACAGAAGCAAAGACTTGCAATAGCATCTGTTATGTATAGGGACTCTCCATTTGTCTATTTCGAAGAACCTGAAAGTGGTATAGATTATTCCAATATGATAAAAAATAAAGGCAGTCTTTGGACTGCCTTTATTTTTTATTTAGTTTAACGCAGTAAATCATATAATTGAAAGGAATCTGTGTTATGTTAGATGCTATAATTATAATGATAATAAATATCATTTAATATAAAAAGGAGTTAGACTTATGACCTTAAACAAATGTATCTTAATAGGTCTCTTGGGTTCATTCTTGATGTTTTTGGGAGACATGATTTTATATTATGATCCAAATGATTACGATGGCAAAGATACTATAAATAGCATTATTGGCATAATGAAAAATGTTAGCACAAAAAGATTATACCTTGGTGGTCTTTTAGGTCCAATATCTGCCTTTATATATAGTATTGGTTTTTTTCATATTGTTTTATCATGTCAAGAAAATTATTTAAGTCTTGCGTGCTTTGTATTTTTAATAAATATTTTTGGCATGATACTGGGAGGCTCTTATCATATTCAATGTGCCTACTTAGGCCTTTTATCAAGATACGAAAACAAGGGAGCCTTTGATGAATTTTTAAAATTTTTAAAATTTCAAGCAAAAATGGTTTTTGGAACTATGGCTATAGCAAACATAGGAACAACATTGATAATTTTATTTGGATTCACAGTATTTCCAATATGGCAAGCTCTATTTACACCTATATTTCTTTTGACTCTCACTCCTCTTGCCGGGAGATTGCCAAAGGGATTGCACATGATTATTCGCGGTGGTTGGTTTAACTTAATATATTTTATTTACTACCTAAGCTTATTGATAAACTATACTAATGTGAATTTATAAGCTTATAAGGCAAAAGATTAAAATTATTATTTACAGGAGAAATTTTTATGAAACAATCAAATTTTATTGATAACAAGACAAAAGCTGACTACAAAAACTGGGTTCCTAAAAGATTGTTGAAGGCTAAGATTGCTGAAAGTATTGTATGTCTTATTTTATTCATCTTATTTGGTGCAAGTGACCTCATTCTTCAAGGAAGGCAAAGGACTATCTGGGGAATTATTTTGGGACTTGCAGCCTTGATACTTTTATTCTTTTCAATCATGCTTTCTCATATGTATCGAACTTTTGATTACAAGGGTAAGAGAAAACTCGCCAAAACTATTATAGAAGGTGTCGCAGAGTATGTTGAGATACCGGATGGTGGAGTTGGACTTGATGTAGGATGTGGCAGCGGTGCACTTACCATAGCATGTGCAAAAAGAAATCCAAAAGCGACCATGGTGGGTTGTGACGTATGGAGCGGGGGATATAAGGGTGAATTTTCAAAGAAGCTCTGCCAGGACAATGCGAGGGCTGAGGGAGTAACAAATGTGAGCTTTGAAAATGGCAATGCGGTCAAGCTTCCATTTGAAGATGAGAGCTTCGATGTAGTGACTAGCAACTATGTTTATCACAATATAATTGGACATAATAAACAGAAGCTTCTATTAGAAACTTTTCGCGTACTTAAAAAAGGCGGCGTTTTTGTTATACATGACTTGATAAAGAAATCAAATTATGGAAACATAGAAAAATTTATCGAAAAATTGAAAGCTGAAGGATACGAAGATATAAAACTAATTGACACGACCAATGGAATGTTTGTCGGACATAGAGAAGCTATGTTTTTATGCCTTGCAGGTTCAACTTTGCTCATTGGGAGAAAATAAAAATCTATATAATTACCGTAAAAAACTCTAGAAAATTAATAGAAGAAGCAGATGATATAAGCAATGATAACCCGATGGCATACAATGAGATGTTCTCCCTTACCTTTCTTGCTCCATATATAGTAAGTAAGAAAAAATACTGGCGGAGGCCATCCAGAAAATGATCCGTAGCATTCTTTATTTTATTTCAGGCAATAGAGAATGAACCCAGTTACAAGGATTATCTATAGATGTTAAATTTTGGGAATTGAGATTAATTGAGTATCAATCGGAGGGGTGAAATGAGCGTTGCATATAACATTGCATCGACAATAGTAAGACTTGCCGGTGTCAAAAAAGTGTTTTTAAAGAACAAAGAAGAGATGCTTGAGTATGCAAAGGGAAAAAACTCAAAGACGGTATTTGATTTAGATAAGGCGAGGAAAAGAGCCGAGAGAAAAAATTACTATCTCATTGTAAGAGACGTTATGGGATACAGGCTTATATCCTATCAAAAGAATGAGGGTACTACAGACGGAGCGGTGCTATATCTCTTCGGTGGAGGAATGATTACACAACCGGACAAATTGGATTTTGCTTTGTCGGAAAGAATAATGGAACAAACCGGCAAAGATGTTTGGTTTTTATTCTATCCACTTTGCTCGGAAGATGTAAAGATAGATAAGACATACGAAGTTTCATTTGAAACCTATAGGCTGATGACAGAAAGTTATAAGGCGGAAAACATAAGTGTCCTGGGATTTTCATCAGGAGCTGCCCTGGCTCTTGGAATATTTTTGCACAACAATGCAATTGGAAGACCTGTTAAAATGCCCGGCAAAATAATTTCAGTATCACCGGGCGGCATACCCGATGTAAATCTAAAAGAAAATAAAGAGATTTGGGCAAGAGTAAATGCACTTAATCACAAAGACATAATAATTGAACCTACATATTTTAAAACGGCAAGGGAAATTACAAAAGGCGATAAAGATCTGCCTGAATATATGCTTGACGGAACTGTGGGAGATTTTACCGACTTTCCGAAAACATATTTTTATTACGGCGAAAATGAATGCCTCTATGCCTTTGCGGAGGAATTTAAAAAAGCAATGGAAAAATACAAAGCTCCATACGAAATCATTGTAGGTAAAGGAATGTGTCACTGCTATCCCTTGGCTAGATTTTTTAGGGAGGGCAGACAGGCCCAGGATGAAATTATTGAATTGTTAAAACAATAATTGAGAGGAAACATATAAACATACAGGGACGCACACTGCTCGGGCAACAAACAGATCTCATCGTAAAAGCCGTACACAAAAGTAGCGATTTACGGCAAGGACCGTTGACCAAAGCGCGGCAAAACGCTTATTTATGGCTCTTTGTGGTAAATTAGTAAGCTTAGAAAAAATAACAAAACCATGATTTAAAACTCCGGAACTGGGTGCGCAGGTTCGATTCCTGCTAGGCGCACCATAAAAATGAAAGTCTCGTGACCACGAGACTTTTTTTGTATGTCAAAACGGGCGACGAAGCAACTGTATGACATGCTTATTAGACGTGACACATGATCAGGGAGTAATATATAATTACATGATACATACGCAAACATGGGTGCTATGAAGTATTTAAAAGAACATATAAACGGATGAGTGATATTTATGAAATGCTTTAAGAATGTCTTGAGTATAGGGGGGCTATGGGCTAGAAAAGCGTGGACGAAATGTTATTGGTGTGTATTTTTATTGCTTGCAGTCATGTTTTTCTTTCACTTAGTGGGGGGATTTGTTTATGGAAGAATAGAAAAAGATCTGGTAGAACAGCGTGTTAATTATTTGGAGCAAACAGGGGCTGGATTGGCTAAGGAGATAGGAGGTCAAAATGTTACATTCGGTAATGTGAAATCGCTACCGGCAATAATTGTTAATGTATATTTTGATATTCCGAGCAATCAAATTCATTTGGCGGAGATTTGCAAAAAAGTGACGGATGATGGGTGGCGCATTTCTTTTTGTGATACAAAGGGTCAAAAAATGAAGTTTTATAATGATGTTTTTGTCGTTGATTTTTGTTATGAGGAAAAAAAGAAGAAAGGGATTATTGGGATAACATACAATGAAGTTTGGACAAAAATGATTTGGTTTCGTTATTGGGTTTAGTAAGTGTTGGGCATTGGTATAATACCAGCTATTATGTATGTATTTATTTATTATGAATACTTTGGGTCAATTTATGAATTAAGACGTTGGGGAAATATTTTATTATTGAGCGTCTGTTTTGAAGGTTATTATCTGTTGTTGGCTACATGGTTTGGCGGAATATTGGAGACGTATATAAAAAGGTTCTCTGAGAAAAGGATATAAAAAAGCAAAAATAAAGAACCGCAATAGACGTTGATCGAAACAATCGTTGAAACATATGTTATAAACCCGCATGTTGACGAAGATCATGCCGATGCGTATATAAAAAGATCTTAGATTGATTTCTAAGGTCTTTTTTATGCGCGCAAATTCCGCGGAAAAATATAAATCGGCATGCGAATGTATTTATTTTCCCCCAAAATCCCCCCCATATTGTATGATGGGATAAATAGCACTATCAAATAAGGATGTCGCCGGCGGCACAAACGCTACGGCTTTTGCGGATGGCGGTTTCCCCTTATGAAGTGAATAATATTTTGAAAGAAGATTATCGAAAATATCACGGAACCGGCTTGGTTTCGAGGATAGGAGAGTGATCGGTATGAGATTACTTACTCGCAGTGTAATTAAGCGGATATGCTTAGGCCTTATTGTCATACTCATGGGATTAGGCGTATGGAAATGTGTTCACATGTATCATGTAAAACAGTATAAATATAGTGGAACGATTATTTCTGCAAATTCTACTATTGAAGAAGGAGAAGACGAAGATTGTTCTACGTTTACATTTATGAATCCAAACGATTTTAGAGACTATGTGCGGATAACAACGAACGATAAAACTTTTGTATCGGCACCGTCATTAGGGAAAAACGGAACTTTATTTATAGCAACTAAAGACAGTGATAACAATTTGTACTTGACAAAGTATGATGCGGACTCGAAAAAAGACTCAATAAAAATAGGGAAAGCAGGTCGCGTCGGTTTATATAAAGCAGAAAGAGGACATTTAGTATGGCAAAAGTTAGAGGACAAGACCACACTTTTGCATTGGATAGATGAAAAAAAGCAAGTGCAAACATCAAGTGTTAAAGATGAAATATCGAAAAGATTATTTGCAGGGGATCATTTTATTGGTTGGGTAAACAAAAAAAATGATGTGTTCTACACTTCCGGAGAAAAAATCCATATAGACGGGTTTGATGTAGGAGCCCTGAATGAGTCGCAATTTTTAGTCCCACGAAAAGACGGCACCTATATTCTGGACAGAAAAGGACGAGTGGTTTCTAAATACAGTGATCATCCATATTGGGTATCGGCATCGGGAGAAGATATAAATATTCTTTGCATGTATCCGAGGGGCTCCGGAGGGTATCAAGAGTTTTTTGATGATGAATGGACAATAAAAGACTGGATTCGTACCGACTATCGACAATGTTATGTTCCGTTTCTGTATAATCGAAAGTTGGACGATGTGGTTAACTTACCTGAAAAAATTGAAGGAAGATGGCAGGCTTATTTTCGTTATCAAGATATTGAATACAACAGAGAGAATTTGGAAAAATTAAAAGAGTTAATCGAAAACGATACAATGTGGAATGAGTAAACCGATATCCACCGAAAGAGGAAACATAAACATACAGGGAAGCACCTTGCTTGGCCAGCGTTAAATGTGAATATGACGAGCAGTATAATTTAAGACGGTTCCTTCAAAGACGCGGTATTGAGCCGCAAATAGACTAGGTAAATAGATGGGAGCTCTCTATAGATAAGCGGCAGTTAGCATCTACGATTTGGGAATCCGCCAATCAGATGCGGTTCAAGTCCAAAATAGAAGGGCATGGATATAAAGACTTTCTTTTAGGTTTTATTTTTTACAAGTATCTGTCGGAGAACGAAGAAAAGTGTTTAAAGACGAAAAAATTTCGAAAGTATCAATGAATCCCATTAAGAATGTTTTGAAAACGGCTTTTCAACAGATACGGAAAATCTGTCTCAAATGGTATTGGTATATATTGGGAGCTGTGTTGTTTGCTTTCGTGGTTAATTTTTTTGGTGGCATTGTTTATGGAATTGTAAACAAAGACATCGTGGAAGAACGTACATATTATTTAGAGCAGAGGACCATAGGCTTAGCAGAGCCTTTTCATGGTCGGGCGACGTATTTTGGGCATGTTAATAAACTTCCCGCATTGTTTTTGACTGTATGTTTTGATGATGCTGATGAATTGTTTTTATTTGATTCTTTTCTGTCCGATTTACAAGAACAAGGATGGACTGTTTATTCTTGCAATGAGCGTTTGAGAACCGCAAGATTGTACAATGAAGAGTTTATTATCGATATTGACCATGTAGAAAACAAAAAACAGGTAATTATATCTATCGTTTATAATGATATTTGGACAAGAATGAAATGGTTGGAATATCTTTTTGTGCCTGGATATTAGGAAATGTTGTCCTAAGCAGCACAGCGTATATCTAGAAAGAAGTTTTTTGAGGTAGGTTGATATGGTGATTATTGACGGTGGAAAACTTCTTGTGACAACAGCGATAGTATGTTTAGTGGTTATGTTTTTTAAAGAATGGAGAAAAACAAAACAATGTGAAGAGGCGGTAATATGGTGGCGTTTAGGAGGAGGATCTTTTTTAATAGCAATGACGTTGGTGTTGTTTATTGAAAAGCCTACCTCTTTATCAGTCTTCATCATAACTTTTATTTTTGGATTTAGTTCTTGTGCAACGGGGTATGCAGCGCTGAAGGGATATCCTAATAGGTTTTTTAAAGGCAAGACAAAGGATGTTATGGGCTGGGTTTTAATACTAAACGGGATTTTTATAATTTTGTTAGTAAGTGCGATTTTTATTGTACGGTAAGTTTTAACTACTTGCCGCACGAGACATCGGACTCACCACGGGACAAAACGTCGCCGACACGCACTACTACTGGCGACACAAGAACCGATCGGTAATAATGTATTTATTTATTACTTCCGATCTTTCCACAAAACAAGTTACGGAAAATTTAACGCAAAAAAGTGGTGGAATATTTATCAATGATACCAAAGATCATGAGTATGCAATTAACGGAGCGCAAGTGATTGTAACCAGCCAAATTGTGGAGCGTGACGGACAGGAAAAATATTCATTTCTAATCACTTTTATGGATCTGATAGACTACAATAAAAACGTAGATGGAATGAATAAGGTAGGAGCTGTCTTAGGTGTGGAACCGATTGCTTGGAAAGTATCTATTCCGATTGAAACAACAAAAGAGAAATTGAAATTTGCCGGAACATTGAGGCCGTAGGATTTGATTATGATTACGATGAATAGAGTTATACGAATATTGCTGATAGCGGTTTCATTTGTGTTGATAGTGTATGTGTCATCTTGGTTGGACATACAAACTCCGCATGGCGGGATGAGCAATGAAGAAAATTTCATAATTATGCTTGCAATAGGATTAGGGTGGTTAGCGGCATTTCACTTTTTGGCATTTTCCAAAACACGGGGAAATAGAAAATATCGGCTTTATTCTTCTGTTTTTCTCTGGCTAATTATCATGATTGCATATTGGATAGTTATAACGATACAGTCTTCGTGGCTTTTGTTTATGCACGGACTGGCAATAGTATCGGCAATAATGTATTTATTTCTCATCTCTGAATACGAACGTTTTTGGCAAATTCATGAATTAAGCAATTGGGAACATGCATTTATCGCAAATTTATGTTTCTTTGGCTTCTTTTTATTAGTATCCGCATGGTGGGGCGGAATACTGGAGCCGTATGTAAAACATTTCTTTGAGAAAAGGATATTAAAAAAGCAAAAACAAAGAACTTTGACAGACGCTGATCGAGATAATAACTGAGACATGTACTATAACCCCGCATGCTGACGAAGCTCATACCGATGCGTAAATAAAAAGACCCTAGATTGATTTCTAAGGTCTTTTTTATGCGCGCAAACTCCGCGGAAAATATAAATCGGCATGCGAATGTATTTATTTTCCCCCAAAAATTCTCCCCATATTGTATGATGGGGTAAATAGCACTATCAAATAAGGATGTCGCCGGCGGCACAAACGCTACGGCTTTTGCGCATGGTGGTTTCCCCTTCCGAAGTGAAAATATTTTGAAAGAAGATTATCGAAAATATCACGGAACCGGCTTGGTTTCGAGGATAGGAGAGTGATTGGTATGAGATTACTTACTCGCAGTGTAATTAAGCGGATATGCTTAGGCCTCATTGTCATACTCATGGGATTAGGCGTATGGAAATGCGTTCACATGTATCATGTAAGACAGTATAAATATAGTGGAACGATCATTGCTTATGATCCGACGGTAAGAGATCCATATTATCATTTTACATTTTTGAATCCGAATGATTTGGCGGATTATGTCAGAATAAAAATCAACAGGGGCGCATTGCTCACGGGACCGATATTCAATTATGACGGGGCACTAATTATGCTAACTAAAAATGACGAAAATGATTTATTTTTGGTTACGTGTAAAAATGCTGTGGAAAAACAGCAAATCAATATTGATGCATCCGACGACTTCGATTTGTACGAGACAGAAACAGGCTACTTAGTGTGGCAGTATGTTGACGATAAAACATCATCATTTTATTGGCTCAACAGGAAAGGAATCATAGAGAAACAGATAACTGTTAAAGATGACATTACTCGTGTGTTATCTGTAGATAATCACATTATTGGTTGGGTAAATAAAAAAAATGATGTGTTCTACACTTCCGGTGAAAAAATCCACATAGATGGATATACGGTAGGAGTTCTGAATGAGTCGCAATTTTTAGTCCGGCGAGAAGACGGCACCTATATTCTGGACAGAAAAGGACGAGTGGTTTCTAAATACAGTGACCATCCGTACTGGGTATCGACATCGGGAAAAGATATAAAGCTTCTTTGGATGTATCCGTGGGGCTCCGGTGGGTATCACCCGTTTTTTGATGACGAATGGACAATAAAAGACTGGATTCGTACGGATTATCGCCAGTGTTATGTTTCGTTTCTGCATAATTGGAAGTTAGACGATGTGGTTAATTTGCCGGTAAAGATTGAGGAAGAGCACCAGGATTATTATGCCTATCAAGATATTGAATACAACAGAGAGAATTTGGAAAAACTAAAAGAGTTAATTGAAAACGATAAAATGTGGAATGAGTAAACCGATATCCACCGCAAGAGGAAACATAAACATACAGGTGATTGTATAAATCAGATTACTATGCTTTTTCCATTTGAGTCCACAGGAAACAAAGTATCCTATGTTATTGATGGATGGAATCAGTGGTGGAATCAATTGAAGAATCAGTTCGGGAACGGGCGGTGATGCCAATGTATAGAACTAAATGTCGCAGAGCATTGTGGGATATATATGTGGTTGTTTCAAGCATAGTATGGGGAATATATGCGGTGCTGGCAAACTTAGTTTGGGCGGATTATGCATGTTATCTTGATCCTAAATATGGACCGATACAATATGTAGTTTTTCTGCTTTTCAGTGTATTGCATATATTGTTGGCGGGGTGGTATTTCGCTGAGAAGAAAATGAGTAAAGGGCGACCGATAGCATTGTGCTTTATGGCTTGTTTTTTCTTGTTATTCGGACTTGAGCTCTTTTCCGTTTCTCTCTATATGAAGATGATGTTAGCATGGTCAACGGCTCGGGTATTAGGATTGCTTTGTTTAACAGGTGTGATAATTTATTTATCAAGATTTTTGCCGAATGTGCTTTTGGAGTTTTGGGAGAAGCACACTTTTTGGGGGACTAAAATCTTTCTTTTAAGTGCTATTGAAGCAATTGTTTTGATATACTTTCAAACGCTTGTTGCGATCAATGAAACAGAAGGCGTTTTCGCATGGATTGTGTGTTCAGATGCTTTACCGAATATCGGAGTAATATTTTTGCTAGCCTGGTTTTGGGGAATTTTGATTCCAGATGTATATAGAGAAATAAACAAGTACTCTAAAACGGGAAATAGGAATACCGTTTTGCGTGATTACAGTAAGATATATTTTTCGCTATCATTGTTATTGTTACTGGGGGGTGTGCTCCAGGTAAATGTATTTGAATTACAGCCGAATCCGCTTTGGATCGGGCTTTTACCGGAAAAATGGTCAACAGTATGGAATAGTATTATTGCTGTTTGTTTGGATGAAAAGAGTCGGTACATTTTTATCGGAATGATTCCGATAGCGCTATTGTGGCTAAAAAAGCAAATAGAAAGAAAGGAATCGCCTAAAAAAGCAAGTAAAATAACGATGATGGCGGCATCATTTTTGCTAGCTTTATCGACACATATGTTTTTGGGCACATTGTTGTATACTGCGCTAGTATCAGAAGCTCGTGCTCGGAATTATCCCTTTTCGCCGGTAACGTGGTCTTACGGTGGTGCAAGTATTCCGGCGGTACTTGCTTATTTGTTCGTTTGGCTTATGTTGCTTTTGGTGAACTATTATTTTTGGAAAGAAACAGAAAAGCAAGGATTCATCAAAAATGTCTATGAGAAAATTACCAAGAGCAAGTAGTTATTGAGCCCAATTTTGAGCCCAATAACTCTATTGACTCTATAAATTTAGCAATAATAGGCCAAGTTTATCAAAGCAGAAATTCAGACAAAACGCTTATTTATGGCGCTTTGTGGTAAATTAATAAACTTAGAAAAAGCAACAAAACCATGATTTAAAACTCCGGAACCGGGTGCGCAGGTTCGATTCCTGCTAGGCGCACCATGAAAATGAAAGTCTCGTGATCGCGAGACTTTTTTTGTGTGTCAAAACGGGGTAGCGAATAATTTATCGGATGTGCTTATTACGCATGGAACATGCTCAGGAAATAATATAGAATTTTTTAGATATGATATAATAATTATATGAGAAATACGCATATACAGGGGGTACTATGAAGCATTTAAAAAGAACATACAGCGGTACGCCCGTTCCGTTCAAAGTCCACGCTCCGTTTCAGCCGATGGGCGATCAGCCGCAAGCGATCGCGGATTTGGCGCAGGGGATTCGTGACGGTCATTGGGCGCAGGTGCTGCTGGGAGCTACCGGCACCGGCAAGACGTATACGATGGCGAAAGTGATTGAAGAGGTGCAAAAACCGACCTTAATCATCGCGCCGAATAAAACGCTCGCGGCGCAGTTGGCGAGCGAGTTTCAAGCGTTTTTCCCCGATAATGAAGTGGCTTACTTTGTCAGTTACTACGATTACTACCAGCCGGAATCCTATATTCCGTCAACGGATACTTATATTGAAAAAGACGCGTCGATCAATGATGAGATCGATAAGTTGCGTCACTCGGCAACGATGAGTTTATTCGAGCGCCGTGACGTGATTATTGTCGCGTCGGTTTCCTGCATTTACGGCTTGGGCGATCCGGAGGATTATACGGAGATGGTGGCGTCCCTGCGTAAAGGTCAGGTGAAGCCGCAAGAGGAAATTCTGCGCAAGTTGGTGGATATTCAATACACACGCAATGATATGAATTTAGTCCGCGGCACGTTTCGCGTGCGCGGTGATACGATCGAAGTGTTTCCGGTCGGCGAGTCGGAGCAGATCATCCGCATCGAGATGTTCGGTGATGAGATTGATCGCTTGACGGAAATCGATACGCTCACGGGCGAAGTGATCGCCGAGCGTACGCATGTCGCGATTTATCCGGCGAGCCATTACGTCACGACCGGCGCGAAAATGGAGCGCGCGTTGCACTCCATCGAAGCGGAACTGGATGAACGATTGGCGGTATTGCAATCGGAAAATAAATTATTGGAAGCGCAACGTTTGGAGCAGCGCACCCGTTACGATTTGGAAATGATTCGGGAGATCGGATACTGCTCGGGCATCGAAAATTACTCGCGGCATCTCTCGGGCAGGGCGCCCGGTGAAGCGCCGTATACGCTGCTGGATTATTTCCCCGATGATTTTTTAATCATGGTCGACGAATCGCATGTCACGGTGCCGCAATTGCGCGGCATGTACGCCGGTGACCGTTCCCGTAAATTATCGTTGATCGACTACGGTTTTCGTCTGCCTTCGGCGGCGGACAACCGACCGTTGATGTTTGATGAGTTTGTCGAACGGATCAATCAGATCGTCTATATTTCGGCGACGCCCGGTCCGTATGAAATGTCGGTACAAACGAATATGGCCGAGCAGATTATTCGTCCCACGGGTCTGTTGGATCCGTCGGTGGAAGTGCGACCGATTCGCGGTCAGATGGATGATCTGTTGGGCGAAATCCGCGCGCGCGTGAAAGACAATGAGCGCGTGATGATTACCACGCTTACGAAAAAGATGGCGGAAGATTTGACGGATTTTCTCAAAGAAATGGATGTCAAAGTGCGCTACCTGCACAGTGATATCGCCACCATCGAAAGGGCGGAGATTATTCGCGATCTGCGCGCCGGTGTATTTGATGTGCTGGTCGGCATCAACCTGCTGCGCGAAGGATTGGATATGCCGGAAGTTTCTCTCGTCGCGATTTTGGACGCGGATAAGGAAGGCTTTTTGCGTTCCGATACCAGCTTGATCCAGACGATCGGGCGGGCGGCCCGTAACGCCAAGGGGCATGTCATTTTATACGCGGATCATGTCACGGACTCGATGGCGCGCGCGATGGAAGAAACAAAACGCCGCCGCGAAATACAAGAGGCGTATAATACGGAACACGATATTACACCGAAGACCATTATTAAAGAAGTGAAAGATTTAATTTCCCTGACTAAGGTGGCGGAAACGGATTGGCGCAAGGAATATGACGCCGATATGAGCGAAGCGACCGATGAAAGCCTGCATGCCCGCATTGTGGAGACGGAAAAGGCCATGCGCCAAGCGGCGAAAGATTTGGAGTTTGAGAAAGCGGCGCAATGCCGCGATGAACTCGGGCGTTTGCGCCAGGAATGGGCGGATCGGTTCGGTTCGCAGGCACGGGATAAGATGCGCGCGATGAAGAAAAAACCGCGTCGTCATCGCTGAATAAAGGAGCGCTATGAAAGAAGAAATGATCATTCGCGGGGCGCGTCAACATAATTTGCAAAATATTGATTTGCGTCTGCCGCGGGATAAATTTATTGTTTTCACAGGACTTTCCGGCAGCGGCAAGTCCTCCCTCGCGTTTGACACTATTTACGCGGAAGGCCAGCGCCGTTATGTGGAGTCTTTATCCGCGTATGCGCGGCAGTTTCTCGGGCAGATGGATAAGCCAGATGTCGATTATATCGCGGGACTTTCGCCGGCCATTTCGATCGATCAGAAAACGACCAGCCGCAACCCGCGTTCGACGGTCGGCACGGTGACTGAGATCTACGACTACTTGCGTCTTTTGTACGCGCGGGTAGGTCGACCGTTTTGCCCGCATTGCGGCAAGCCGATCACGCAACAGACGGTCGAACAGATTACGGATGCCATTTTAGCTTTACCGGAAGGCACGCGCTTTCTCTTACTGGCGCCGGTCGTTCGGGCGCAAAAAGGCACGCATAAAAAGACGCTGGAGCGCTTGCGTAAAGAAGGCTATGCGCGTGTACGCGTCGACGGTGAAGTGCGGAGTCTCGATGAAGAGATTGATTTGGAGAAAAATCGTAAACACGTCATCGAGGTGGTGGTCGATCGACTGATCGCGCGCGAAGGCTTGGCGCAGCGTTTGGCCGGCTCGCTCGAAACGGCGCTCGGTTTGGGGGAAGGCGTCGTGTACGCGCAGGTGGTGGACGGAGAGCAATATGTGTTCAGTCAGCATTTCGCCTGTCCGGATTGCGGGATCTCCTTGCCGGAACCGGAACCTCGGCTTTTTTCCTTTAATAATCCGATGGGAGCGTGTCCCGTTTGCACGGGTCTGGGCGCGAGCCTGGAACCGGATTTCAGTCTGATCGTACCGGATCCCGATTTGCCGTTCAAAGACGGCGCGGTGCAAGCGCTTTCCACGAACCGTAACTCATGGTTCATGGTGCAGCTCGTGCCGTTCCTGAAATCGTACGGTCTGACGTTGGATAATTCTTACAGTGATTTACCGGCGGAGGGCAAGCGCTATTTGCGCGACGGCACGTCCAAAAAATTCCGTTTCCGTTATGAAAATATGCGCGGCGAAGTCAAGAGCTATGATCGAGCGTTTGAAGGTGTCGTTCCCATGGTGAAACGTCGCCATCGCGACGCCTTCTCGGACAGTCAGCGGCAGGAAATGGAACGCTACATGACGGAGGTTCCCTGTACGGAATGTCAGGGCGCGCGCCTCAAACCGGAAGTGTTGGCGTTCAAGGTCGGCGGCTTGAACATTCATGAGCTGACCTGCCTTTCGATTGCGGAGATTCGCGATTTTTTGAACGAACTCGAACTGACGGAAAAAGAAATGATCATTGCCCACCAAATTGTGAAAGAACTCAATGCGCGCATCGGTTTCCTTTATGATGTGGGCTTGGGGTATTTGACGCTGGCCCGCTCATCGGGCACGCTGTCCGGCGGGGAGGCGCAGCGGATTCGTCTGGCGACGCAGATCGGCTCGGGTCTCGTCGGCGTGCTTTACATTTTGGACGAACCTTCGATCGGTCTGCACCAGCGCGATAATGATCGCTTGCTGGCGACCTTGAAAGGACTGCGCGATTTGGGCAACAGCCTGATCGTCGTCGAGCATGATGAAGATACCATCCGCGCGGCGGACCACATCGTCGATATCGGTCCGGGAGCCGGTGAATACGGCGGTCAAATTGTCGCGCAGGGGGATTTAAAAACCATTTTGCAAACGCCGCAATCGCTGACCGGACAATACCTCGCGGGTAAGCGTTACATTCCCGTACCGGCGCAACGCCGCAAAGGCAACGGCAAAAAACTTGTGGTCCGCGGCGCGAGTGAACACAACTTACAGAATATTGATGTGACGTTTCCCTTGGGCTGCCTTACGGTCGTGACCGGGGTATCCGGTTCGGGTAAAAGTACGCTGGTGAACGAGATTCTTTACAAAGGATTGGCCAACGGTCTGTATCGTAAATACCACCGTACCGGCACGTATAAAAGCATTACCGGCGCGAAAAATATCGACAAAATTATCGATATCAACCAGCAGCCGATCGGACGCACGCCGCGTTCCAATCCGGTGACGTATACCGGCGTTTTCACGCCGATTCGTGAATTGTACAGCCAAACGCCGGAAGCGAAGTTGCGCGGCTATAAGCCGGGGCGTTTCAGCTTCAATATGAGCGGCGGTCGGTGCGAGGCCTGCAAAGGCGACGGCATCATTAAAATTGAAATGCATTTCCTGCCCGACGTGTACGTGCCCTGCGAAGTCTGTCACGGCGCGCGCTATAATCGTGAAACGCTGGAAGTGAAATATAAAGGCAAAAATATTTCCGATGTGCTCAATATGACGGTGGATGAAGCGGTCGAATTTTTTGCCAATCATCCGGCCATTGTCCGAAAACTGCAAACGATTCAGGACGTGGGACTCGGGTACATTCGTCTCGGTCAGCCGGCGACCACGCTTTCCGGCGGGGAAGCGCAGCGTGTCAAATTGGCGACGGAGCTGGCGAAACGCAGTACCGGCAAGACGCTCTACCTTCTGGATGAACCGACCACCGGATTGCATGTGGCGGATATTCACAAACTGATGGATGTCTTGCAGAGAATTGTGGATGAAGGCGATACCGTGGTGATCATCGAGCACAATTTAGATGTGATCAAATGCGCCGATCATATTATTGACTTGGGACCGGAAGGCGGCTCGGGCGGCGGTACGATCGTGGCGACCGGCACGCCGGAAGAAGTGGCGGCCGTGCCGGAGTCATACACGGGTCATTATTTAGCGCCATTGCTGGAACGGGCGCAAAAACTCGGTCAGGTGGAGGATCGTCATGCGGCAAGTGAATGAGCGGATCCAAACCAAGCTCGACGCCTTGCCGACCACACCCGGGGTCTACCAGTGGAAAGATCGGTTCGGTAAAGTCATCTACGTCGGCAAAGCGGTGAATTTACGAAGCCGCGTGCGTTCCTACGTGCGGGAAGAAAGCAAGAACAGTCCCAAAGTGAATGCCATGATGAACCATGCCGAAGATGTCGACTTTATTCTGACCAAGACGGAACTCGAAGCGCTCATTCTCGAATGCAATTTGATTAAACGCTTGCATCCGAAATACAATATCCTACTGCGGGATGATAAAACGTATCCGTACATCAAAATCACGTTGCAGGAAGATTATCCGCGCGTCTTTATGACGCGGCGGCTGGTGCGTGACGGCGCGCGGTACCTGGGACCGTTTACCGACGTCGGCTCGGTGGCGCGGACATTGAAAACCTTGCGGCAGATTTACCCCTTGCGGACCTGTCGATCAATGAAAGTACGACGACCCTGCCTGCAATACCATTTGAAACGCTGCCAGGCGCCCTGCATGGGCTGGGTGGAACAAGCCGCGTACCATCAAATGGCGCAGGAAGTCTGCGATATTTTTGAAGGTAAAAATCGGCAGTGGCTGCACCGTTGGGAAGACAGCATGAAAGAGGCGGCCGCGGCGATGCGCTATGAGGAAGCGGCCCGTTACCGGGACCGTATCGCCGCTTTGAAGAGCGTGCAGGAACGGCAAAATATCGTGGCCGCCGCCGGCAACTTGGATATGATCGGCGTCGCCCGCACGGCGGATAAAGTGGGTGTCGTCATTTTACTTGTCCGCGCCGGCAAAGTGATCGGCAAAGAAAACTATATGGTCAGCGGCTCATACGGTGAAAGCGATGCGGAAGTATTGGCCGGATTTATCAAAAATTATTACACCGGCAGCGCGGACCGCGTGCCGAAAGAAGTGGCCGTGCCGTTTTTGCCGGCCGACGCCGAATTGCTCGGTGAATGGCTGACGGCGGAGCGGGGCTCGCAGGTGAAAATCGCCGTGCCGCAACGCGGTTTTCGACGCGGCTTGAAAGATATGGCGCAGGACAATGCCGCGAAGTACCTCGCGGATAAAGAACTGCAATGGCAGCACACGGTGGATAAGCAAAGCGGCGCCGTGCGCGATCTCGCGGAAATTTTGGATCTGCCCAATTTACCCGAACGCATTGAGTGTTTTGATATCAGTCATATTCAGGGCGCGGAGACCGTCGCCTCCATGAGTGTTTTGATCGACGGCAAACCGACCGGCAGCGAATATCGTAAATTCAAATTGAAAACCGTACAGGGCAAGCCGGATGATTTCGCCTCCATGCGTGAAATCATGGCGCGCCGTTACGGCAATCATCCCGATTGGCCGTTGCCGGATCTGATCGTTATTGACGGCGGTAAAGGACAGTTGCATGCGGCGTTGCCCGTTATTCGCGAGTGCGGCGTCCAAACACCGGTCATAGCTCTGGCGGAACGGATCGAAGAGATTTTTACCGAGTACAGCAACGAACCGATTGTGCTGGATCATCGGTTACCGGCGCTGCAGTTATTGCAGACGGTGCGTGATGAAGCCCATCGGTTCGCGATTACGTACCATCGTAAATTGCGCAGCAAACGAAATTTCCAATCCATCTTGGATCATATCGACGGCATCGGTCCGAAACGTCGTCAGGCGCTATGGCAGGCGTTTCCGAATTTGGACGCGATGCGCGCGGCCGATGTCGAAGCATTGGCGGCCGTGCCCGGCATGAATCGGAAAGCCGCCGAAGCCGTGCACGCGTTTTTGCGGGCGGAGAAACACGAAAAGCAGCAGCAACTGCAGACGAAAGAAGACAATCAAAAATGGGTATAAAAAAGAGCGGTGAGCACCGCTCTTTTTTGTCCGCTTTTACAACATTATGTTTGCGAAACGTATTCGGACAAAAATCGGGAGATGCCGATCCGCTGTCGGAAGCCGCGGTGGGAAATATAAAAACACGATAAAATGATACGCCTGTAAAAGTGTAAAAATATTAAAATGATTTATCGTGACGTTTTGAAGATGCGCAAGCATTGTAAATAAAGGACTTCTTAAAGGGAAAAGAAGAATTTGTGCGATTTATTTTCAATGCAGCTTACAAAAACTTTGTTTTTACAATTTATTTACAAATGCTGTGTAGTCTTTTGACAGTCTTCCGCTATTATGCAGTTATACCAATTCGTATCGATTCCAAAGGAGGAACGAAAAAGATGAAACAAGGCAAACGTTTGGGTTTGGCAGCAGTCAGTGTAGTAATGGCATTAGCAATTGCGGGTTGCGGTGGCGGTTCCGGCTCCAAATCCGGCGGCGACAAAGCGGCTTTTGATTTGGCCAAAGATATTCACGTTATTTCCCGTGAAGACGGTTCCGGTACGCGTGGCGCGTTCATTGAATTGTTGGGTATTGAAGTCAAAGAAAACGGTAAGAAAGTCGACCGTACTTTGAGCTCCGCGCAGATTACGAACAGCACCAACGTCATGATGACCAGCGTAGCGAATGACGCGTATGCGCTCGGCTACATTTCCCTCGGTTCGTTGAACGATACCGTAAAAGCCTTGAAAGTTGACGGCGTGGAAGCAACCCCGGCGAACGTTATGAACGGCCAATACAAATTGGCTCGTCCGTTCAACGTCGTCATCAACAAAGAAAAAGGTCTGACGCCGCAAGCGCAAGACTTCCTGAAATTTATCCACAGTAAAGAAGGCCAGAAGATCGTTACCGACAACGGCTACATCGCGGTGGATCAAGCTCCGGCGGCGTACACTCCGGCGAACCAGTCCGGCAAAATCGTATGCGCAGGTTCGTCTTCGGTAACTCCGGTCATGGAAAAACTGGCGGAAGCCTATCAGAAAGCCAACCCGAACCTGAAAGTCGAAGTTCAGCAGAGCGACTCGACGACCGGTGTTCAATCGGCGATCAGCGGCACGGCCGACCTCGGTATGGCATCGCGTGAATTGAAAGACAGCGAAAAAGGTAAAGTAGACGGTAACGTTATTGCCAAAGACGGTTTGGCAGTTGTGGTCAACAAAGCGAACAGCGTAGAAAACATTAAAGCGGATTCTGTTCGTGACGTTTACATTGGCAAAATTACGAAATGGCAGGATGCGAAATAACATCTGCCGGTAAGAAGCGGGAGTGAGCGGATGAATTCGCAGATAAGTGAAAAGTTGATGAGTTGGACGGTGCATGTGATGGCGGCAATGTCCATCATATGCGTCTTCCTCATCGGGCTCTTTATCTTTGCCAAAGGAATTCCGCCGATGTTTACCATCGGTTTGCGCGATTTCCTTTTGGGAACAAGTTGGCGCCCGACGGACGTACCGCCCACATACGGGATTTTCCCGATGATCATTGGCAGTATGCTGGTCACTCTCGGTGCGATTTTGATGGGCGGACCGGTTGCCTTGGCGGCAGCCGTCTGCCTTTCTTTTTTTGCACCGGAAAAGTGGCGGCGTGTCCTACGTTCGTTAGTTTTATTATTGGCCGGTATCCCTTCGATCGTCTACGGTTTCTTCGGGATGGTCGTCATGGTGCCGATGGTTCGCGAGTATTTAGGCGGCAACGGCAACAGCGTGTTTACGGCGGCGTTATTGCTTGCCATCATGATTTTACCGACGATTATTTCGGTCAGCGAATCAGCGCTTTCCACGGTACCGGACCGTTACTATGAAGGCGGCCGCGCGTTGGGTTTGACCCACGAACGCACCGTGGTCGGGATCATGGTGCCGGCGGCTTCCGGCGGTATCTTGGCGTCGTTTGTCTTGGGGATCGGCCGCGCAGTCGGTGAAACGATGGCCGTTATCATGGTCGCGGGTAACCAGGCGATTATTCCGTCGTCACTTTGGGACGGGACGCGTACTTTGACGGCCAATGTCGTTTTGGAAATGGGTTACGCGGCAGACATGCACAGGGAAGCGTTGATCGCGACCGGCGCGATTTTGTTTATTATGATTTTGCTGTTGAATACGCTGTTCCTGTTTTTACGTGAAAGGCTGGTTAAATCATGAGCCAACGTCGTGGGGAACCGCGCGGCGTCTATGAATGGATCGTACAGGTCGCCGTTTGGCTGGGCATTGCGCTCACGATGAGTGTTTTGGTGTACTTGCTGGTACACATCCTTTGGAACGGTATTCCGTTTGTGACCGCCGATCTGTTTGCTTATAAGTACAATACATCCAACGTTTCGCTCTTTCCGGCATTGATCACGACGATTTACCTGACCGTCGGTACATTGCTTTTGGCGATACCGCTGGGCGTAGGCACCGCCGTATATATGACGGAATACGCGCAACGCGACTCGTGGTTGGTAAAATGGGTTCGGATGGCCAGCGAAACGCTCGCCGGTATTCCTTCCATCGTGTACGGTTTATTCGGTTTTTTGTTTTTCGTTATTTTCTTGCAGCTGGGATACTCTTTGATTTCCGGTATTTTGACAATGACGATCCTCGTGCTTCCCTTTGTCATCAAGACAACGGAAGAAGCTCTTTTGACCGTACCGACCGGTTTGCGCGAAGGCAGCTACGGCTTGGGCGTAGGTAAACGGGACACCATTTTGAAAATTATTTTGCCGGTAGCCGGCCGCGGGATTGTCGCAGGCGTCATCTTGGCGATCGGCCGTATCGTCGGCGAAACGGTCGCATTGATGTACACGATCGGCACCGTACCGGAGATTCCGAGCAACCTGATGCACTCCGGACGAACGATGGCGATTCACATGTACGCGCTTTCCAGTGAAGGGATTCACACGGACAAAGCGTACGCCACCGGCGTTATCTTGATTGTAGTCGTAGTTTTGATGAACGAGATTTCCTCGCTCGTCATGAATAAATGGAGAAAATAGATGTCCGACTTGGCTTTTAAAGTGAACAACTTAAACCTCTATTATGGGGAAAAACAAGCGCTCTTTGATGTCAATATGGAGATTGAAGAACGCTCGATCACCGCGTTGATCGGACCGTCGGGTTGCGGCAAGTCGACATTCTTGCGCGTTCTTAACCGTATGAATGATTTGATTGAAGGCTGCCGGATCACCGGCGAAGTATTGTATCGCGGGCAAAATGTATTTGATGTGCACGATGTCAATCAACTGCGCAGGCAGATCGGGATGGTATTCCAAAAGCCGAACCCGTTCCCGATGAGCATTTATGATAACATCACGTTTGCGCTGAAATCGATGGGGATCAAAAAGAAATCGATTTTGGATGAAACGGTGGAACGCAGTTTGAAACAGGCTTCCATTTGGGAGGAAGTCAGCGACCGTCTGCATGAAAGCGCGCTCGCTCTTTCCGGCGGGCAACAGCAACGTATTTGCATCGCTCGCGCGATTGCGGTCGATCCCGAAGTCATTCTCATGGATGAACCGACGTCCGCGCTCGATCCGATTTCCACATTGAAAATCGAAAACCTGATTGAAGAATTGAAACAGCAATACACCATCGTCCTGGTTACGCACAATATGCAACAGGCGGCGCGTTGCTCAGACTCGACGGCGTTTTTCCTGTTGGGTGAAGTCATTGAAAAAGATGCGACGGATGTCATCTTTACGAACCCCAAGGAACAGCGCACGGAAGATTATGTAACCGGACGTTTCGGTTGAACGGAAAAACGTTCGACTTGGTATAATAAAAGCGAGGTATATTGTGGTCAGAATCCGATTAGAACGCGAACTCAACGAGTTGCGTAACGACATCATTACGGTCGGCAGCTGGACGGATGATGTGTTGCAAATGGCATCGACTATTTTCCAAGACGGCGACAGCGTTCCGTACAAGGAAGTCGATGAGGCCGTGCGTCGTATCGTTTCCGCCAAACGCAAGCTGGAGGAAAACTGTTTGCGGCTTTTGGCAAGCGAACAGCCGTTGGCGTCTGATTTCCGACTGGTGTCGGCGATCTTTAAAATGGCGTCCCATATTAAACGTATCGGGGAACTCGCCGGCGCGTTGGTGGAACTTGCCGACGAAAGTGAAATGCGTTCGGACCCGGCATGGGATATTTTGGAAGATATGCTTGCCGAAGGGCGCGACATGTTGCACAGCGCGTTGCGCTCGCTGGTCCGCTTTGATACGGACCTGGCGCAGAGCACGATTGATCGGGATGCCATTGTCGATCAGCTGTTTCGCAAGCTGCGCGAAGAAATCATTCAAGAATTGCGGGAAGGCGACTCGCCGGACCCCTTGCTGCCCGATGCATTGTTGATGGGAAAATTCTTGGAGAAGATCGGCGACCACGCCGCGTCCTCCGCGGAATGGGTTTTATTTGCCATCGGTGATCGGCGGGAGTGAAAATCTATGGCCTTAATTTATTGTGTAGAAGACGATGAAAATATTCGTGACCTCATGGTGTATGCGCTGGAGAGCCAGCAGTATGAAGTCGGCAAATTCGAGTCGGGCGAAGAATTGTTTGCGGCGCTGGAAGAAAAAGTACCGGATCTGGTATTGCTCGATATTATGTTGCCCGGCGACGACGGCTTAACTATTTTGCGCAAATTACGGAGCCATGCGGCGTACGATGGCGTCATGGTGATTTTAGTGACGGCCAAGAGCGCGGAATATGATGTCATCACAGGTCTCGATATCGGCGCGGACGATTACATTCGCAAACCGTTCGGGATTATGGAAATGATTTCCCGCGTGCGCGCCGTATTACGACGCCAGGGCTACCGCGCATTCGCGGGAGATGTGTATGAATGCGGACCGATTCGCTTGGATCGTAAACGCTACCGCGTGCAGGTGGACGGCGAAGACGTGACGCTCACGGCCAAGGAATTTGAATTGCTCGCGTACCTGTTGCTGAATAAAGAAATCGTTCTTTCCCGCGAACAGATTATGGAACACGTTTGGGAAATTACGCATTTCATTGAAAGTCGTACGGTCGACATGCATATTATGAGCTTGCGCCAAAAACTTGGCGACGCGGGAAGCATGATTCAAACGATACGCGGTGTCGGCTACAAACTGGGTGAAGAACGATGAAAAAAAGCATCTACTCCGCGTTGGTAAGCATCAGCATCGTAGCGGTGCTGTTGACTTTACTGGCAAGCATGTGGTTCTACTATTCCGGCGTCCGTAAAGAAGCGGAAATGCATCTCCAACAGGTTACGACCGTATTGGCGGACGGCATGCGCAATCAACCGGTACCGGTCGACTGGCTGGCGGCATCGGTGGCCGGTATTGACGGCATGACGCGCGTAACTTGGATCGATGCGTCCGGCAAAGTACGTTTTGAATCGGCTTACAACGCGGACCAAATGGAAAATCATCTGGAACGCGAAGAAGTCAAGGCAGCCTTGGCCCACGGCGAAGGCGCGAGCCGCCGGGAATCCGGTACGTTGGCGCGGGAAACTTCGTACTATGCGCTGCGCTTGGACGACGGCTCCATCCTGCGTACAGCGGTGGATCGCGGCAGCTTATTGGCGATTATGCAACGCGCGTTACCGGGCGTTTTAGGTGTACTGGCGGTCATCCTGATCGCTTGCTTCTTCCTGGCCGGTTACTTGACGCGGCATCTTTTGCAACCTTTGCGTCAGGCGGGGGAAGCGGTCGATGCGATGATCTCTGGGCAACCGGTGCCTTATATGCTCGGCGTGCCGGAACTCGATCCCATCTTAGCGAGAACACGTGCGCAGCAGGAAAACATTTCGCATTATATTGATGAAATTAATGACGAGCGTAGCCGCACCCGTCACATGATGGATACGCTTACGGAAGGCGTCATTTTGCTGGATCGCGGACAATCCATCTTGGACTACAACAATGTCACGGCCAAGATCTTCCAATTAACAAGCGATGTGCACGGCCAAAGCGCGGCCGCGTTGGATCAGAGCTCCGCGTGGCTGACCTGCATTCAGGACGCCATGAAAACCGGCGAATCGTCCACCGAGCTTACTTTGTGCGAGCGGATCTATCGCGTGCGCGCCCGCCGCACGGAAAGCAGTAATGATGACTTTACCGTATTGCTGGTCGTTCGCGATGTGACGGAAACCGCCTTGGCGGAACAACGTCGTCGCGAATTTTCGGCGAATGTTTCGCATGAATTGAATACGCCGCTCACTTCGATTCGCGGCTACGCCGAACTGCTTTTGAACGGCATGTATCATAATGCCGACGAAGTGAAGAACTTTGCGCGGCGGATGATTCAGGAATCAAATCGTCTGCTGGGACTCATTCAAAACATCATGCGTCTGTCACGCATTGAAGAGGCGAATGAACCGTATCAATGGCAAAATGTGTCGCTTCACTACATTGCCGAGCAAGTGACCGATCTTTTGGAAATGCAGTCCGAGAAAAAGAACATTCGGATGCAGCTGCACGGTGATCGGGGCTACGTTTTCGGCGACGCCCGTCTGCTCTTTGAGCTCGTCTTGAATTTGGCGGATAACGCGGTCAAATATAATCGCGAAGGCGGCAGCGTGGATGTGACCATCCGAGACGGCGAAGACGACGTTACATTGACGGTAAAAGATACCGGTGTCGGTATTCCCATTGAACAACAGAACTATATTTTTGAACGTTTTTATCGCGTGGAACAAAGTCGCTCGAAAGAGACCGGCGGTTCCGGTTTGGGCTTGGCGATTGTCAAACATATCGTCGCCTTGCACCATGGCGAATTGGCCTTGACGAGTCAGCCGAAGGAGGGCACCGCGATTACGGTAACCTTACCGAAAAAGCAACCCGACGCGGCGGAAACCGGAAAAACGCAAAGCGCTGACGATGTGACGAACGACGGCGACGTTTCCCACGTCGTAACGAAATAAAAAAACAGCCGCCTTACTAAGACGGCTGTTTTTTTGCGCCGAAATGCATCGTCTGGAAACAAGCGCGCAGGACCCGCTTTACTCCGCTCAAAATGCATCGCATGCGGACAAGTGTGCTATAATAATAGGCAATTTGAAGGAAGCGAGGGATAGTCATGACGATAAGTGTAGCAGCACCGCAAGCCTATGGGAAAAAGGCGAATGATGTGATTTTCGGCGCCAATGATGCGGCGGTCAAAGCGGCGCAGAAATATGGTAAAGAAAAAGTAACCAACGCGACCATCGGCGCGATTTTGGACGAGAATGAAGATTAGGCAATTTGAAGGAAGCGAGGGATAGTCATGACGATAAGTGTAGCAGCACCGCAAGCCTATGGGAAAAAGGCGAATGATGTGATTTTCGGCGCCAATGATGCGGCGGTCAAAGCGGCGCAGAAATATGGTGAAGAAAAAGTAACCAACGCGACCATCGGCGCGATTTTGGACGAGAATGAAGAGTTGGTGTGCCTGCCGACGGTAGAGAAAGTATACCGCGGCCTTTCGATGCGTGACGTGATTCAGTACGCGCCGATCGCGGGTCTGCCGGATTTCCTTACCGAAGTGCAGAACCGTTGCTTCGGCGCGTACCGACCCGCGGCGGAGATCGCGGCGGTGGCCACGGCCGGCGGCACCGGCGGCATTCACAACACCATTCATAATTACACCGAGTGGGGCGATGAAGTGTTGACCAGCGACTGGTACTGGGGCGCGTACAGCGTGCTTTGCAATGACAACGGTCGCAAACTTCGCACCTTCCGCCTGTTTACCGATGATCTGCAATGGAATCAGGACGATTTCGCGCAGCATGTGGAAGCGATCGCGGCGCGTCAGGATCAGGTGCTCGTGATTTTGAACACGCCGGCGCATAATCCGACTGGTTACAGCCTTTCCGACGAAGACTGGCAGCAGGCGTTGGGAACGCTGAAAGAAGTCGCGGCGCGTCCGGAGAAACATGTGATCCTCCTCGTCGATGTGTCGTACCTGGATTTTGCGGGCGATGAAGAAACGTCGCGGAGCTTTTTCCGTCATTTCGAGAATTTGCCGGAAAATTTGCTCGTAGTCGTTTGCTACAGCATGTCCAAAGGATTTACCATGTACGGACAGCGTATCGGCGCGATGATCGGCATCACGTCTTCGCCGCAAATCGCGCAGGAATTTAAAGACATCAATCAATATACCGGTCGGGCGACCTGGTCGAATATCAATCGGGCCGGCATGAAAACGCTGGTTACCATCAGTCAGGACGCGAAACTTTTAGAACAGTTCCAAGCGGAACAGGCGGAATACTTCGCGCTTATCCGTGATCGCGCCGCGCTCTTCATGCAGGAAGCGGCGGAGGTGGAACTGCCGGTTTTACCGTATCGCGCCGGCTTTTTCCTGAGCGTGCCGAGCCGTGATTCGAAAGCGGTGTGCGCGCTGATGAACCGGGATAATATTTTCCCCGTACCGTTGAAAGCCGGTGTGCGTTTGGCGGTGTGCGCGGTCACCAAAGCGAAGATGCCGGGCATTGCGACCAAACTCAAAGCGGCCTGGGAGCAAGTCGAACACGCGTAAAAAGTTCCGCTTCGGCGGAACTTTTTCTTTGCCCTGGAACTTGTTTCCGAAGTTGTTTTTCGTTATACTTAATAAATAGGCTAATTTGTTAATTATTAAAATTTACAACGCAAGGAGTCCGGATGAGTTTACAACAGACAATCGCCAAAAAAGTGACCTACTCGGGGATCGGTTTGCACTCTGGGCAACCGGTGCGGCTTTCGTTTGTTCCCGCGCCGGCGGATAGCGGGATTCGGTTTCGCCGCACGGACATCTCGGAAAATGATACGGTCGCCGCGCAGATTCGTTATGTGACGAATACGATGCGGGCGACGACACTCGAAAACGGAGCGGTCATGGTGACTACCGTCGAGCATGTCCTGAGCGCGATTCGGGCGCTGGAGATCGATAATATCATCGTGGAACTGGACTCGGTAGAACCGCCGGTCGGCGACGGCAGCGCGGCGGTATTCGTGGGCCTGTTGGATGAAGCGGGTATTGTGACGCAGGACGCGGAACGCCGCTATTTACCCGTGACAAAAAGTGTCGGCGTGTACGATACGCCGAATGATCGATTTATTGTCGCGTTGCCGTATGACGGTTTTCGCGTTACCTTCCTGGCCGAAAAAGAAGACCATCCGTTACTGCGGCTGCAGGCGATGGATATTGAAATCACGACGGAAAATTACCGTAACAGCATTATGCGGGCGCGCACGATCGGTTTTACGGAAGAGCTGGAGCAACTGCGTAAGATGGGGCTGGGACGCGGCGGGACGCTGGAAAACGCCGTGGTGTATTCGCCGACGGAAGTGCTTTCCGAATTGCGGTATCCGGATGAAGTAGTGCGCCACAAGATTCTCGATGTGATCGGTGATCTGGCCTTGGCGGGGCCGTTGAAAGCGCATATCATTGCGCGCAAGTCCGGTCATCAACTGAATACGGAGCTGGCTCGCCGTTTGGTCGAGTCGGTCGCAAAGGAGGATCCGGTATGAAACTTGAAGTTACTGAAATTATGGAAATTTTGCCGCATCGTTACCCCATGTTGCTGGTGGATCGTATGTTAGAATTGGAACCGATGAAACGCGCCGTCGGCATCAAAAATGTGACCATGAACGATCCGTATTTTCAAGGACATTTTCCCGGAAATCCGATTATGCCGGGCGTGCTTTTATGTGAAGCCATGGCGCAAGTCGCCGGCGTAGCTCTGTTATATCCGGAAGAGCATCGCGGCATGACGCCGATGTTCACCGGGATGGATAAAGTTCGCTTTCGTTTGTCGGTGCGGCCGGGAGATACCTTCCGCAGCGAAATCGAAATATTGAAAATCAAAGGAAATGTAGGAAAAATCGCCTGCCGCGGATATGTGGGCGACGAGCTGGCGGTGCAAGGCGAATTCATGTTTTATCTTTCACCCAAGAAAGACGATCAAGCCGATCAAAAAGCATGAATTGAGTCAAAAAAGTGAGCAATTTATTGAATTCCCATTCTAGACATCGCTAATGGCACGAGAAAGCGTAAAATGGCAGTTATATATTTGTCCGGAATACGGATTATAAAATAAACGATAAAACTGAATTGATTCATACAGTTTACATAGCAAATAGCGGGAGAGATAGTATGGGATTACAACTTGTAGAAAAGCATGAACCGAATATTCACGAAACGGCGGTAGTCGATCCGAGCGCGGTTCTGCACAGTAACGTAGAAATCGGACCGTACGCCGTGATCGGCGCGGATACGGTGATCGGAGAAGGCACGCGTATTGATGCGCATGTCGTCATTCATCCGTACACCACGATCGGCAAATATTGCCACATTTACCCCGGCGCCTCGATCGGCAGCGATCCGCAGGATTTGAAATTCGAAGGGGAACGCAGCACGACCTCCATCGGCGATTATACGGACATTCGCGAATTCGTGACCGTCAGCCGCGCGACCGGTGAAGGACAGGAAACGCACGTCGGTTCGCATTGCCTTTTGCAGGCGTATACGCATGTCGCGCATAACTGCAATGTGGGTAACCATGTAGTGATCAGCAGCTTCGCAGGTCTGGCGGGCCATGTAGTCGTCGAAGACCGCGCTGTCATCGGCGGTATGGCCGGTGTTCATCAGTTTGTGAAAATCGGTCGTAACTGCATGATCGGCGCTATGACCAAAGTAGTTCAGGATGTGCCGCCGTTCGTGATCGCGGACGGTAATCCGGCGCGCGTTGTCGGACTGAACAGTGTCGGCATGGCGCGTAGCGGTATTTCCGCCGACGTCAAACGCGACTTGAAACGCGCGTACCGACTTTTATATCGTTCCAATCTGCGCCTTTCGGAAGCGATTTCTGAAATGGAACACGAATTGGACGCGTCCGAAGAAGTGGAACACATGTTACGCTTCCTGCGTAATTGCGAGCGCGGTATTTGCCGTGTGCGCCGCGAATAGAAAAAGTAACGCCCGCGACCGCGGGCGTTTTTTATTTGTCGAATAAACGGCGGCGAAAGATAGAGGATGAGTCTGCGCCACTGCCGCATGATAATGCGGATTTACTCATGACGGGGCGCGTGTGGCATGTACTCAAAAAGGAAAAAGCGTAACCGTGCCGAATATGAAGCATGAGGAATAGAAGAAAAGTTGCGCGGTAGGACAGGTCAAGATGGTTAAAAATGGAAGTAGTAAGGGGAGTGAGGTAAATGAAGAAAGAAGTTGAAGAGGCGATAAAATTATATGATGAGACTTTGAGGACACATCCCCAACCATTCCATTACTAATGGACATACCAGATGATGAAGTGATAGAAATGATAAACAAATGTGTTGCAGAGGGTAAAGACGTGTACGAAATGGGCTATTTATCGTTAGACGTTTATTATTAATGGTTTCAAGAGGCTTTTGATAAAGGGGTGATACTGTGGTGCGTGTAGTTAGTAGTGCGTGGCAAGAAAGCATTGAGCAAATGATACAAGCAAAACAGGAGTATCGTGAGAAGTTTGGGGCAGGGGCGCTGGATTATGTGATATTGGGAGAGCCGATCCCTGAGAAATTAACAGACTTGAGTGACGCGACGAAGAAACTGCGAGATGCTATTAGGACGGGCGTTCCGCTTGATAACACGCCACCGAATCCGGATATGCCGGAAATCATATACTAACTGACCACCGACGCAGATGTCGAGGCGGTTTTTCCTTGTGCAAATTGACAAGACGCTATGAATAGAACAAACGAAAGGGCATTTGCGTATGAAGAACTTGAGAAGGAATGAAAAGCTTATTTAGAACACGATGATCGCATGCGGTTGCCAAGGGATTATTATGCGCAGTATGATAAATGTATCAGAGATAATAAAAACAACTTATTTACTATGGTTTTAGGTAACAAGTTGGCGTGTGCACTGCGGAGGGTTGGTGGTAAATAATGTGTTATATTCCGGACGGCTGGATAAAAGACAAAAGAAACGAGGACGAGGTACGGCGCTTAATTGCTACTTGTATGGCAGATCTGAAATTTGGAAACGAAGAAGAGAGGGCCGAGGCTCGCTTAAAAGAGCTCGGAGAAGATACTATTCTTAAGGAGCTTAAAAAGGGAACTTTTGCGGGTTTCTAATAAAGACCACCGACGCAGATGCCGAGGTGGTTTTTTATTGCGCAAAATGGAGCGATGTATAGAACGGGTAACGCACATATGGCCCGTGCGTCACGGAAAACTGTATGCGCGGATGAAAGTTTTCTGAGGATTCGCGACGGATGGCCCGTATTGTCGCAGCAATCACATATTGCGGGGCTAAATGTGATAAAATAAACTAAGTTAAAAGGGGGAGTTTATGGCGACAGTCGGTTTGTTGGCGGGGATCGGCAAATTGCCGGTGACGTTTTTGCGCGAGGCGAAGCGCTTGGGGGAACGTGTCGTGACGATTGCCGTCGTCGATGCGGTAGAACCGGAGTTGGCGCAAGAGTCAGATCAGTTTTATCAGATTAAAATCACGAAACTGGGTTCGATACTGAAAACGCTGCAACGGGAAGGCGTGACTGAGGCGACGATGCTCGGCAAAGTCACCAAAGAAATTTTATATGGTAATTTAGGCATCCCGGATTGGCGCGCGCTGCAATTTTTGCGGCGGGTACGGGATCGTAAAGATGATACGATTATGCTGGCATTGGTTGACGAATTGGCGGACATCGGCGTCACCGTTTTGGATCAGACGCGCTATCTCACGCCGTTGATGCCGGCGCCGCAAGTGTTCACGAAACGGCAGCCGACCGCGGCGGAGTGGGATGATATCCGCTTCGGTTTCGCGTTGGCCAAACAGATCGGGGCGCTCGATATCGGCCAGACGGTTGTCGTCGCGCGCCAAGCCGCGATGGCGATTGAAGCGATCGAAGGCACGGATGCCTGCATTATGCGCGGCTGCGCATTGGCGCGTCAGGGCGCGGTGGTCGTTAAAACGGCGAAACCGCAACAGGACGTGCGTTTTGACGTGCCCGCGATCGGTTTGACAACATTGCATTCGCTTCTGGAACACAAGGGCGCGGTGCTTGCGATTGAGGCGCAACGCACTTTATTTGTGGAGCAGGAAGAAGTCATCGCGCTCGCCGATCAAAAAGGCGTGGCGATCTGCGCTGTTTCCGCGGAGTCGTTGTCCCGATGAAAGTATTTTTTTCGGCCGGTGAGGCCTCCGGAGATTTACATGCGGCCGCCGTCGCTCGCGCGCTCAAAGAGCGCGTTCCCGCGCTTGAAATGCAGGGGATGGGCGGCGCGGAAATGCGCGCCGCCGGCGTGACGGTCGTGCATGATATCGCGGACCTGGGGGTGATCGGGATTGCGGAAATTATTCGCAAATTACCGTTTTTCTTTCGGTTGCGTTCGGAACTGGTGGAAGCCATTCGCCGCCAGCAGCCGGATGTGGTCGTCTGCGTGGATTATCCGGGCTTTAATATGAAGCTCGCGCAAGCCGTCAAAAAAGAGCTCGGTATTCCGGTGGTCTACTATATCGCTCCGACGATTTGGGCTTGGCATCGGTCGCGGGGCAAAGCAATTGCGCGGGATACGGCGGCGGTGGCCTCTATTTTTCCGATGGATGTGCCGTTGTATCGGGAAGACGGCGCTCGCGTAGAATTTGTGGGTCATCCGCTGGTGGATTTGGTGCGGCCGGAATGGTCGCAGGATGAAACCCGCGCTTATTTTCAAATGGATCCCGCCAAAAAGCAACTGTTGCTGTTGCCGGGGAGTCGTCGGCAGGAGGTGCAAAGTCTGCTGCCGACCATGCTGACCGCCGCGGAGCTTTTGGCGAAAGAATTTCCGCTCCAATGTTGGTTGCCGCGCGCGAGCACGATTTCCGAGGCGGAGCTTGCGCCGCTTTTGGCCGAGACCGAATTGGATATTCAAATGACGACGTCGCATCTGCATGATTTGATGACGGTATGCGATGCCGCATTGGCCGCCTCCGGAACGGTGACCTTGGAAACCGCGCTGCTCGGATTGCCGACCGTGCTTTGCTATAAAGTGGCGCCGCTTACCTATTGGCTCGGTCGGCGGGTCTTGCAAACCCCGCATATCGGTTTGCCGAATATTGTGGCCGGGCGGGAAGTGATCCCGGAATTTTTGCAGCAGGATGTCACGCCCGAAAACTTGGCGCACGCGGTGGCGTCATGGTGGCGGGATGAGGAAGCATCTCGTCGCCTGCGGGACGATTTAGCCATGGTGCGAGAAAAATTGGGCGCGCCCGGCGCGGTCGGTCGTGTGGCTGACCTTATCATACGAATCGCTGAGGAAAATAATGACTGATTACGCACGTTTATTACATTACGTAGTGCCGTACTGGCGGCGCGGGGTAGCGGCCATCCTGGCCATGATTTTGGGAGCGCTTACCACGCTTGCCGTGCCGTGGATCATTCGTAACATCATTGACGACGTACTGGCCGCGAAAAACTTGGTGGCATTGAACTGGATCGCGCTCGGCATCTTGGTGCTCTTTTTCCTGCGCGGCGTGTTTTCCTATATACAGGGCTACCTGATGAGTTACATCGCGAACCGCGTGATTATTGATATCCGCAATGAAGTCTACGCGCGGGTGCAACGTTTATCGTTGCGTTTCTTTGATACGCGCAAAACCGGCAGCCTGATGAGCCGCCTGACGAATGATATCGGCGCGCTGCAGACCGCGATTGTCGATAATTTCGTCAACATTGTCAAGGAAAGCGTTATCCTGATCGGCTCGCTGGTCGGCATGGTGATTTTACATTGGCGGCTGACGTTACTTTGCATCATTATTGTTCCGTTGGTCAGCATCACCATCAAATATTTTGGTCGAAAACTGAAAAAAAGCGGCCATATGATGCAGGAACGCATCGCCGATGTGACTTCGCATCTGCAGGAAACGATCGGCGGTATTCGCGTAGTTAAATCGTTTTTCCGTGAAGATTATGAAATCGCCCGTTTCCGTCAGATCAATCAGGCGAGTTTCGGCGCGGCGATGAAAGCGGCGCGGCAGTCGAGCCAGCTTTCCCCGATCGTCGAATTTATCGCGGCGATTGCCGTCACCGCGATTATTTGGTACGGCGGTTGGAGCGTTATCGACGGGGAATTGACCGCCGGTGAACTGATCGCGTTTTTGATTTACGCCATTAATTTAGCCAATCCGGTGCGGCGTTTAAGCGCGCTTTACGGCGATATTCAGCGTTCGATGGCAGCCGGTGAGCGCGTGTTCGCGTTGCTGGACGAAACGCCGGACATTCGCGAAAAAGCCGATGCGATCGCGCTTCCCGTACTGCGCGGCGATGTGGTTTTTGACGCGGTTCATTTTCAGTATGAACCCTCCAAAGAAGTACTGTCCGGCATCAGTTTTCATGCCGAGCCGGGCCAAAAAATCGCGTTGGTCGGACCGAGCGGTTCGGGAAAATCGACGATCGCCAACCTGATCCCGCGCTTTTACGATGTGACGGCAGGCGCGATCAAAATTGACGGACATGATATCCGCGATGTGACGTTGGCGTCATTGCGTGAGCAGATCGGCATCGTGCCGCAGGATACCGCTCTTTTCAATACGACGATTGAAGAAAACATTCGCTACGGTCGCTTAGACGCGACGGCGGAAGAAGTGGAGGCGGCGGTACGCGCCGCCAATGCGGAAGAGTTTGTCCGCCAGCTGCCGCAGGGGTTGCAAACGCCGATCGGCGATCGGGGGCTCGTGCTTTCCGGCGGTCAGCGGCAACGCATCGCGATCGCGCGGGCGCTTTTGAAAGATCCGCGGATTCTTATTTTAGATGAAGCCACGTCCGCTTTGGATACGGAAAGCGAACAGCTGGTACAGGCGGCGCTGGAACGTCTGATGATCGGTCGCACCGCGTTTATTATCGCGCACCGGCTGACGACGATTCAGGATGCCGATCACATTTTAGTGATTGATCGCGGCCGCATTGTGGAAAGCGGCACGCATCAATCCTTATTGGCGCTGCACGGTATGTACTACAACCTTTACACGTTACGCTTACAGGGAGACGAGAAATAGTATGTACTGGTTCTACAATATTTGTCTGGTGCTGTATTGGCTGTTGCTGGTGCCGGTATTGATCTATCGCCTGCTCTTTGAAGAAGGGTTTTATGACCGCTTACGGCAGAGCGCGGGCGTCATGCCTCAGCCGGTACTGACGAGCATTGAAAACTGCCACGGCATTTGGGTGCATGCGGCCTCCGTCGGCGAGATTGTGGCGGCCAGTCCCATTGTGCGCGAATTAAAGCAGCGTCTGCCGGAAGAGACCGTGATTGTGTCGGTCGTCACCGCGACCGGTCACCGCATGGCGGAACGGATTATTCCCGAAGCGGATGCGCACATTTTTTTCCCGGTGGATTTACCGATCATTACGGAGCGCATCGTCAATATCGTCAAGCCGAAAGCGATCCTCTTGGTGGAAACGGAACTTTGGCCGAACTTTTTGCAAGTGGCGGAAAAAAATGAAATTCCGGTCATGATGGTCAACGGTCGAATCAGTGACCGCAGCATGAAACGGTACCGCCTGATTTTAGGTTTTACCCGCCGCATGCTGGCGCAAATTCGCTGGTTCTGCATGCAATCCCACACGGACGCCCGCTACATTGAAGAAATGGGCGCGGACCCCGAGCGTGTCCAGGTGACGGGAAATACCAAGTATGATCAGACATATGCCGAAGTCACTCCGGCGGAACGCGACGAACTGCGTCATGAATTCGGTATCGGCGAGGCGCATCCGGTCATCGTGGCGGGTTCGTTTCATGAAGGCGAATATGAAATTTTGCTGGCGAGCTTCGGCGACGTGCGGCGGCAGTATCCCGACGCGAAATTGATCTTGGCGCCGCGGCAGATTCCGGAGGCGGCCAAGGTATTGCAATTGGTGCAAAAATACGGTTTCGTCGGCGCGCGGCGTACGGAATACCATGCCGAAACGGACGCGCCGGTGTCCGTACTCGTGCTGGATACGATCGGCGAACTCGGACGCATTTACAGTTTGGCGGATATCGTGATCGTCGGCGGCAGCTTTGTCAAAGTCGGCGGCCACAATATATTGGAACCGGCGGCGCACGGCAAACCCATTTTAGTGGGACCGCATATGTTCAATTTCAAAGATATTTTCGCCCTGTTGCATAGCGAAGGCGCTTGCCGAATGACGAGCGCGGAAAATCTCACGCGCGATTTGCTGCGCCTTTTGTCCGAGCCGCAGCGACTTGCGCAAATGGGGGCGGCCGCGTTACGATTAGTGGAAGAAAATCAAGGCGCGACCAAGCGCAATGTGGATGCTTTTTGCGCGTTAACCGAACGGGATCCGCTTCATTGGAAAGGAGCCGAACGCAGTGAGCATAGAGCGTAAAGCAACGGAACTTTTTAAAAACGGACCGAAGTCGATCGGTGATCGCGCATTATTGACGACCTTAGGCGGAGTGGAGCGAATCTACTCCTGGAGCGTTAATTTTTGGGCATCCATGTATGAAGCGGGGCACCTTAAACAACATCGTTTGCATGCCTATACCATCAGCGTAGGCAATATTGTGGCGGGCGGCACCGGCAAAACGCCGTTTGTGCAGTACATGGCGCGGCGCTTGCAAAAAGCGGGCGAGCGGGTCGCGATTTTAAGTCGCGGTTACCGCGGCGCGAGTGAAAATACCGGCGCGATTGTCAGCAACGGCGCCGAGATTCTGCTCAATGCCGAGCAGGCGGGAGACGAGCCTTACCTTTTGGCGCGAACTCTGCCGGGGGTCATTGTGGCGGTCGGCAAAAACCGCGCCGTGATCGGCGCGCAGGTCGAAAAATTATTGCATCCGACAGTCATTTTGCTCGATGACGGATTTCAGCATTGGCCCTTGCGACGCGATTACGATATCGTCTTGATTGATGCCACCAATCCGTTCAGCAACGGACGCGTGTTGCCGCGCGGATTATTGCGGGAGCCGTTGGAGCATTTGGAACGTGCGGATGCGTATGTGGTCACCAAAAGTGATCTGGTAACCGAGGCGGAACGGGAGAAAATAGCGGGCGTGTTGGAGCATTTCCGCGCGCATGTGCCGCTGCTTTGGACGGAGCATCGCCCCTTGCAGCCGGTACGCTATGCGCAGTGGCGGAATGGCGAAACCGCGGAGCAGGAAGCACTGCCGCGCCGTTTCATTACATTATGCGCTCTCGGTAATCCCGCTTCCTTTGAAGCGACGGTGGCGGCCGCGGGCTTGGTCGCGCATGATCATTTGCGGCTCCCGGACCACCACATGTATACGCAGGACGATATTCGCCACGCGGAAGGAACCGCCATGAAAGCGGGAGCGCAGGGGATTATTGTCAGCGAAAAAGATGCAGTAAAATTACAGGTATTGCAGCTTCGTGAATCATTCTGGTATGTCCTGCCGATGGAACTGACGGCGACGGCGGGCGAAAATGAGTTTTGGGAACACATGGAGGACGAATGGGAAACCGGTCGATAAAAACCGCCTGTATTATTCCGGCGCGTTACGGCTCGACCCGCTTGCCGGGTAAGCCGCTATTGGATATTGCCGGCAAACCGTTGATTGAGCGCGTCTATGAGCAGGCGAAAAAAGCGAACGTGCCCGCTGCGGTGATTGTCGCGACGGACGACGAGCGGATTCAAAAAGTGGTGGAAGAATTTGGCGGCACGGCGGTTTTGACGCGTCGCGACCATGCCACGGGGACGGATCGACTGGCGGAAGTGGCGCAGCAGCTGGACGACTGCGAAATCATCGTCAATGTACAGGGCGATGAACCGCTGATCGCGCCGGATCTGATTGATCAGTTGGCGACACGTCTGGCCGCGGCCGAGGAATGGTCCATGGCGACGGTGTCGGCGCCGCTGGCGCAAGAGGATTGGCAAAATCCGAATGCGGTCAAACTGGTCACCAATTTGCGGGGGGAAGCGATTTATTTTTCCCGCTCGCTCATTCCGTACCCGCGCCATGAAAATAAATATCAGCCGCGCAAACATATCGGCATTTATGCGTATCGCCGCGATTTTTTGTTGCGCTTTGCCGATCTGCCGGCTACACCGCTCGAAGAAGCGGAGTCGTTGGAGCAGTTGCGGGCGCTGGAACACGGTTATCGGATCGGCGTCATTGAAACCACGAAGAAGTTAATCGGGATCGATACACTGGAAGATCTCCTGCGCGCGCGCGCTTATTTTGAAGGAGGACAGCAAAATGAAACCGGTAACGATCGGTAATTTACGCTTGGATGGAAGTCGGCTGTTTTTAATCGCCGGGCCTTGCGTCATTGAAGAATACGAACGGACCAAAAAAATCGGCGAAACCTGCCGAGATATTTGCGCCAAACTGGGCATTGATTACATTTTCAAGGCTTCGTTTGACAAAGCGAACCGCTCCTCGTACCAATCGTTTCGCGGCCCCGGGCTGGAAAAAGGTTTAGCGATTCTCGCGCAGCTGAAAGAGGAACTGCGCGTACCGATCCTGTCGGACATCCATTCGGTGGAGCAACTGGAACCGGCGGCGCAGGTCTTGGATATTTTACAAATTCCCGCGTTTTTATCGCGGCAGACGGATTTAGTTTACGGCGCGGCTAAGACGGGTAAGCCGGTCAACGTCAAAAAAGGGCAGTTCATGGCGCCGGAAGACATGGAAAACGTGCTTCATAAAATGCAGGAAGCCGGCAATGAAAATCTGTTGCTGACGGAACGCGGCGCAAGCTTCGGCTATCACAACCTGGTCGTGGATATGCGCGGCTTTCCGATCATGCAGCAATGGGGCTACCCCGTGATCTTTGACGCGACGCACAGCGTGCAGTTGCCGGGCGGCGCGGGTACGCATTCGAGCGGGCAGCGCGAATTCGTGCCGTATCTCGCGCGGGCGGCAGCCGCGGCGGGAGCGGACGGTTTCTTCATGGAAGTGCATGACAATCCTGACGAAGCTCTTTCCGACGGACCGAACATGCTGCGCCTGGACGACTTGGAAGCCTTATTGACCGATCTTAAAGCGATTTTTGAAATTGTCAAACGGAGTGAAATACGATGACCATTCAAACGACGATGGAACATGTTCTGCGCACGGAAGCGGCCGGCATTTTAGCCTTGGCCTCGCGGTGGGACGAGTCGTTTGCCGAGGCGGTACGCATGATGAATGACGCCGCGGGGCGCATCGTCGTCACCGGCATGGGGAAATCCGGACATATCGCGCGTAAAATTTCCGCGACGCTGGCCAGCACCGGCACGCCGTCCTTCTTTCTGCATCCCGCGGAGGCGATCCACGGCGACTTGGGCATGGTAACGGAAGATGATGTGGTGCTTGCGCTTTCCAACAGTGGCGAGACCGGAGAGATCATCGGCATTTTGCCGTCATTGCGCAGAATCGGCGCGCGCTTGATTGCCGTCGTCGGCAATCCCGGGTCGACCTTGGGAAAACGCGCCGATATCACTTTGGATGTCAGCGTGGAAGAGGAAGCCTGCCCGCTGGGTTTGGCGCCGACAACCAGCACCACCGTCGCCTTGGCGGTAGGGGATGCGTTGGCGATCGCCTTAATGGAAATGCACGGTTTCACCGCGGATCGGTTCGCGCTGTTTCATCCGGGCGGATCACTCGGGCGCAAACTTTTGTTGACGGTCGCTGACATCATGCATAAAGAGGAACAGAACCCTGTCGTGGTCTTGACGACAACCGTGCAAAACGCGCTTTTTGAAATGACGGCCAAAGGCCTCGGTGCCACATCAGTCGTTGATGAACAGGGCGCATTGGTGGGTCTGGTGACCGACGGCGATATTCGTCGGGCGCTGGAAAAAGGAACCGAAGTATTACAGGTTTCGGTGGCTGAAATTATGACGCGTGATCCGCATGTTATTACGTCTGAAAAACTAGCGGCGCAGGCCTTGCATGTCATGCAGAGTCATGAGCCGCGACCGATTACCGTATTACCGGTGGTCGGCGACGCGTCGCAGCCGATCGGCATGGTGCATCTGACCGATTTATTACGGCAGGGGGTAGTATAATGGCGGATATCAAGAAACTGAAGCTCTTAGTATTTGATGTCGACGGCACACTGACGCCGGCGACGATCGAGATCGGCAACGACGGCGAGCTCGCGAAATCGTTTTCGGTTCGTGACGGCCTGGCGATGGCGCTGGCGCCGTACGCGGGATTGAAAATTGCCTTGCTCACGGGCCGCAGTTCCAAGATTACGCAACATCGCGGGGAAGAGCTGAAAGTGGCGTTTTGCCGGCAAGGCGTGCAGAATAAAGTGGCCGAGCTTTCCCAAATCATCGCGGAAGAAGGATGGAGCTGGGAAGAAATCGGTTACATGGGCGATGATTTGAATGATCTCGGCGTGCTGGCGCGCGTCGGCTTCGCGGCGGCGCCGGCCGATGCCGCGTTGGAAGTGCAGGATTGCGCCGACTGGATTGCCAGTCGCAACGGCGGTGACGGCGCCGCGCGCGAATGGATTGAAATGGTTCTGAAAGCACAGGGCCGTTGGGATGAACTGGTGCAATTTTACAAAAACCAGTCCAGCGAAGAATCGGTATAAGGACGAAGGGACGATGGCTGTGAACGCGGAGTATACTTTTTGGAACACGATGAGCCGAATGCTTTGCCAAATGCGTTATGAACGTGTTTTGGCGATCGGCCGTTGGCTGGGTCCGACCGTTTTACAACGCTTGAAAAAACCGCGTGATCGCGCGCTTTCCCAAATGATGACCGGACTTTCGCTCACGCGTGAAGAAGCCGAACCGTTACTGCAGCAACATTTTGAACATCTCGGCATGACGGCGCTCGAAGTGCTTTATACGCCGCGGCTCGTGGCGGAACGGGAGCATTTAGAACGTTATATTACGATGGATCATCCCGAGCGTTTGCATGCCGCGCTTGCGGAGCAACGCGGCGTGATCGGTCTGACGGCGCATATCGGCAACTGGGAGTGGCTCGGAGCGGGACTTGCGCTGGCGGGATTTCCCACCACCACGATTGCGAAACGGCAGCCCAATGACACGGTGACGGCGCTTTTAAATCGTTTCCGCACGATGGCGGGACTGGATGTATTTCATAGCGGCGGTTCCGAAATCATCGGCGCCGCAAGAGCGATCAAACGCAAAAAAATTCTCGGCTTTTTAGCCGATAAAGACGGCGATGTCAACGGCGTGCCGGTGATGTTTTTGAATCGCGTTTCGTCCGCGGTAGAGGGGCCGGCCGTGTTCGCGCGTCGGTTTAAATCGCCGATTGTGCCGTTGTTTATTCGCCGCCGCGAAGATCTGAGCGGGCATGTGATCCATATCGGCGAGCCCTTTTACTATGAAGACACGGGTGACGAGCAAGCGGATGTCGACCGTTTAATGCAGCGTTGTACGCGGGAAATAGAAGATTTTATTCTCCGCTACCCGCCGGAATGGTTGTGGGTCCAGCGGCGTTGGTGGACGGAGCCGGAACAAATGCGACGGTATCGGGGAGACGAGGCGGTGCGATGATGAAACAACCGAAATGGTGGCTGTTGGCGATCGGCGCGCTGTTGCTGTTTGCCGGCGGTATTTGGTACGCTTTTTTCGGCGTCGGACCGGAACCGGCTTCGGATCAGGAGACCGCCTTGGTCGAATTTAAAGGCGCGGATCTTCACCAGGAAGAAAATGGCGAATTGATTTGGAAACTGTCCGCCAAGCGTATCATGATGAATCCAAAGACGCGCGTCTTGTACCTGGAAGAAGCGGAAGCGTTATTCAGCGACGGTCCGCATCAAATTCATGTCCAGGCAAAAAAAGGCGAAGTCGATAATATACAAAAAACGGTGCGGCTGATGGGAAGCGTCGAAATTCGCAGCGATAACGATACCTATGTCAAAGTCAATAATCTTTTGTACGATGGCGGCACCGGTAAACTCACCGCGACGGACGGCATTCGTCTTGAGCGGAACGGCATGGTACTCACCGGCGACAATTTGGTCGCCGATCGCGCGTTGCGACAGGCCACGGTAAGCGGCAACGTGCGGCTCGTGAAGGGGGATGAAGCGCAATGAATAAACGATGGATAAAAACAACGGCGCTTGCGCTTTTTGTCATGACGACATGGAGCGTCGGCGCGGTCGATACTACGATTACGGCGGATACGCTGACGTATAACGGCAATGAGGATACGGCACAGGCGAAGGGAAATGTCGTGATTACGCGCGGCACGGCGGAAATGACCGGCGCCGAGGGCATTTACCATTTTGCCGATCAAAGCGCGACACTGTCCGGCGGCGTTTCCTATGTCGACGGCGCGACTTCGCTCACCGCGGCCACGGTGACGGCCTATGCCGATCAATCGCTGGCGGCGTCGGGCGGCGTGGAAATGCATGCGGATGACCGCACCTTGCGCGGAACCACTGTCACCTATCGTCCGTCGGACGGTTACGGCACGATTGACGGCAATGCGTACTTGGCCGTACCGGGTACGGAAATGACGGCGGGCCACGTCGAAGCCTATGTGAATGAAATTCGCATGATCGGCACGGGCGGAGTCAGCCTTTCGCATCCGGCGCAGGCGTTTGCAGCCACGGCGGATGCGATCACGTACACGCAAACGCCGGGCGCGGATGACGGTTTCGCCGTGCTCACGGGTAACGCGCATGCGGTGCAGAACGGTAACACATTGAACGGGCCGGCGCTGGAAGTACGCTTGAAAGAGCAGGCGGTCGAAACGAAGGGGCGCAGCACGCTCGTCATCAGCGGCGGGCGATAAGATGCGGCTCGCTACTCATAATCTCACGAAATCCTACCAGAAGCGCCGCGTGGTCGACGGCGTCAGCGTTCATGTCGAACGCGGCAAAGCGGTCGGCCTGCTGGGGCCTAACGGAGCGGGTAAAACCACCACCTTTTATATGATGGTCGGTATCGTGCGTCCGGACAGCGGCACGATTACGGTCGATGACACGGATATTACGCGGGAGCCGATTCATAAACGGGCGCGGTACGGCATCGGCTATTTGCCGCAGGAAGCATCTGTTTTTCGTAAGCTCAGCGTGCGTGACAACCTCTTGGCGATCTTGCAAACGCGGGAGGATTTGACGCCGAAGGAACGCGATGAACGGGCGAACGCGTTGCTGAAAGAATTCGGCCTTGAACGCGTGGAAACGCGGTTGGGCAGCCAACTTTCCGGCGGGGAGCGTCGGCGCGTGGAAATTGCGCGCTGTTTGTGCCATGATCCGCAATTTATTTTGCTCGATGAGCCGTTTGCGGGCGTCGATCCCATCGCGGTCGCGGATATTCAATCCGTCATTTCCCATTTGCGGGAGCGCGATATCGGCGTGCTGATTACCGATCATAATGTGCGTGAGACCTTGGCGATTGTGGATCACGCTTACATTTTGAATGAAGGAAAAATTCTTCTTGAAGGCGATGCCAATACGGTGGCGGAACATCCGTTGGCGCGCAAGTTTTATCTTGGTGAGAATTTCCGCTTAACCTAAACGCTGTGGAAAAATGTGATAAGATAAAAGGAGCAAGAGCAGGAGATACGTATGCGGATTTTAGATAAATACATGTTACGGGAGTTTGTCGCGCCTTTTTTATTTGGTGTCGCCGCGTTTACCGCGATCTTCATCGGCGCTGACTTGCTGTTCCGTATCGCGCAGCTTTTGACTTCTTACGGGGCTTCCGTCTGGGCGGTCACCAAGGTATTTTTCCTGGCCTTGCCGAAGATTATTGTCTACACCTTCCCGATGTCGGTTTTGCTGGGGGCGTTAATGGCCGTCGCGCGAACATCGGGCAGCAGCGAGCTCATCGTCATGCGCACGGCGGGGCAAAGCTTCACACGTCTTATCGCGCCGATTATCGCGTTGAGTTTGGTCATCAGCATGGCGACGGTATTATTTAATGAATACGTTGTGCCGGCCGCCACATACGCGTACGAATACACCATTGATCACGAAATCAAGAATAACGTCAAACCGCAGGTGCATGAACACATCGTTTTGAAAGACGTCAACGATGACTCGATCGGGCATTTGCTGTACGCGCGTAAGTACGATGATAAACGCGAAGTTTTGCAGACGATTACCATTCAGGAATTCCAAAACAATCAGCTGGTGCGGATTGAAAACGCGCCCGAGGCGCGTTGGCAAGACGGTCATTGGATAGTATCCAACGGCACTGTTTACGATATTTCGGGCGGCGACGGCGTCGATCGCATGCTGCATTTTGAAGAACAGGTCTTGCCGTTCACGACGACACCGACGCAGGTGACGGAAGTAAAGAAAAAGCCGGAAACGATGACGATTCGTGAATTGACGCAGCAGATACAGGCGTTTGAAGCGGCGTACGTCGATACGACACGCCTGCAAATGGAACTGCACCAGCGGTTTTCATTACCCTTCGCCAGTTTTGTATTTGCGTTGATCGGCGCGCCGCTCGGTGTGCAGCGGCAGCGTTCTTCATCGTCCCTCGGTTTCGGACTGAGCGTCATTGTTATTTTCATCTACTATGCGTTAATGACATTTACCGCTGCGCTGGGCGAGGGACATGTGTTCGCGCCGGCGGTGGCGGTTTGGTTGCCGAATATATTGGCGGCCGTGGCAGGAGTCATCTTGATCCGGCGCGCCTCACGATAAAGGAGCAGGTATGGAAATCGGCATTTTAATCTTTTGCGTGCTGGCCGTCATGGGCGGTTTGATCGCTTTCTTGGGCGATAAAATCGGCAGTAAGGTCGGTAAAAAAAGAATTTCTCTCTTCGGCATGCGACCGAAACACACGTCGATTTTGGTTACGGTACTCACCGGTATCATGATCGCCGCGATGACGATCGGCGTTCTCAGCGCTCTTTCCGAGAACGTTCGGACGGCGCTTTTCGGTATGGAACAGTTGCAGGGCGAACTGAGCCGTTTGGGCAGCGAAGTGCAGCAAAAGAATGCTGAATTGGAACGCAGTAAAGCGCAACTGGCGGAACAGACTACGGAATATAATCACATGACCGAACGCGTGCGCGAAACGAATACGCAACTGGCGCTGGCGCAGGAACAGGAAAGCTACATGCGCGCGCAACTGCAAGTGGTGGAAGATGCGTATCGTAAAGCGCAGGCCGATGTGCATGCCTCCGCCGAAGAAATCGCCCAATTGGAAACGATGCGCGGCGAACTGACCGAAAATATTCAGAAACTCGATGCGGAAGCGGAACGTTTACGCACCAATATCGTCAGCCTGCGGGAAGGGCAAGTCATCTTCCGTGTCGGTCAGATACTTTCCAGCGCCGTTGTCGAAAGCCACTTGAACGCCGATCAGGCGCGGCAGGTCTTGGCGAATGTGTTGAATGATACGAACCGGCGGCTGCAAAAACAGCTTAATACGCAGGAAGACACCACGCTCATTCGCGTGCTGCCGGCGACATTGGAGAAAGCATCGGCGGAGTTACAGAATTCCGCGCAGAAAAAACTGGTTCGCGTTGTGGCGGCGGGCAACATCATCTATGGCGAACCCGCCTGGGTCGACTTTGTCATTCATGACGATCTGCTGTTGTATCGGCAAGGCGAAACGGTGTATGCAACGGACCTTTCCGCCTACAACGGTCGCGCCAATGTCGAAATGCGCGTGTTGCAATTCCTGCAGGATGTCAATCAGCACGCGACGCAAAAAGGCGTCTTGCCGGATCCGTTGACGGGCACCGTCGGTCAGGTGGACGGATTGCAGTTGTTTAATACCATTCAGGAAATCGCGGCTAAGGGGGGCGACGTCAATCTCCGTGCCGTGGCCAAACAGGACATTTATACGGAAGGGCCTGTGCGAATCGATATTATCGTCACTGCGAAATAAATAATTCATCCCCGCTGCGGCGGGGATTTTTGTGGGAAAAAGAGGAAGTATGATTTTAGCCATTGATCCGGGTTCGGCGAAAACGGGAACAGCGGTTGTCCGTGAAGACGCTGAGCTGATACATAAAGAAATTGTTCCGACAAACGATTTGGTGCCGTTCTGCCAAACCGTTTTTCAGCAGTATCCGATCACGCAAATCGTCAGCGGCAACGGCACGCGCAGTAAAGAAATCGGACATATTTTAGCGCGGTTGGCGCAAGAGCATGAAATCGGCTATACGACAGTCGATGAAAGCTATACTACGGAAATGGGAAAAATCCGTTACTGGCGGTACACTCCGCGGCAAGGCTGGCGCAAACTGATTCCGACATCATGGCAGACGCCGCCGGAACCGGTGGATGATTTTGTCGCTTGGATTATTGCGGAAATTTATTTGGGCAACGATATGCCGGAACAGCTGGCGCATGCCCGCAGGAGGAAACAATGAAAACCGCGGAAACAGGACATGTAAAAAAGACGCTGACCGTTTCGCATTATTTTAATATCGGCTTCGGCGCGATTGTCGGTACCGGCTGGATTTTGATGGTAGGCGATTGGGTCATTGTCGGCGGCGGCCCGCTGGCGGCTATGTTGGCCTTTTTGCTGGGCGCGCTGACGCTTTTGCCGATCGCGGCGGTATTTGGGGAACTTACCTCCGCCATTCCTATCTCGGGCGGTATTGTCGAATACATTGAACGCGCGTTCGGCAGCAAGGCGTCCTTTGTCGCCGGTTGGTTGCTCGCGTTCGGAGACGGCGTTTTATGCCCTTGGGAATCATTGGCCGTGGCAACGATCATAACGCAACTTGTCGCCGAAATTTTCCCGGTTTTACGCGCATATAAGCTGTATACGATCATGGGGTCGGACGTCTATCTGTATCCGGTGTTGATCGCCTTGCTGTTTTCCGGCTACGTCATCTGGCAAAACTTTCGCGGCTCACTGCAAATGGCGCGTCTGCAGACCTTTTTAACGCGCACGCTGCTCTTCGGCATGTGCGTGGCGATGGCGGTCTCCTTCTTTAAAGGCAGTCCGCAAAATTTTTTGCCGTGGTTTGAAGTCGTGACCGGTCCCGCGGCGGCGACCAACGGAACGAATTTTTGGACGGGTCTCGCCGCGGTGCTCGTATTGACGCCGTTTTTCTACACTGGTCTGGATACGATTCCCGACCAGGCGGAAGAAGCGCATGAAGATCTCGACTGGCACCAATTCGGCCGCGTCATCAGCTGGGCGCTGTTGGCTTCCTGCGTGTTTTACCTCGTTTGCATTTATGCCTTCAGTACGATTTTACCGTGGACGGAATTTGTCAAAATGCCGATCCCGGCGCTCTCCAGTTTACAATCGATCCACTTTTATCTGTATGTGGTCATGCTCACCATTGCGACGATCGGACCGCTCGGACCGATGAATTCGCTTTTTTCGGCGACGGCCCGCATCATGCTGGCGATGGGACGCAAAGGGCAACTGCCCGCCGTCTTCGCGCATGTCGATCCGAAATCGGGCACGCCGAAAGCGGCCAATATTTTACTCGCGGTATTGACCGTCATCGGACCGTTTCTGGGTTACAGCATGCTGTTGCCGCTCACCGAAGTCGCGGCCTTGGCCTTTATCGTGCCGTGCACCATGGTGACGATGGCTTGCTACCGTCTGCGTGATCTCGAGCCGGACTTGCCGCGGCCGTACAAAGTGCCGGGCGGAAAAGTCGGCATCGGCGCGGGCGTTCTCGCCGGCGGCGCCGTGATTGCGCTGCTGGTGGTACCGGGCAGCCCCGCCGCGTTGACTTGGGTCGAGTGGTTGATTTTATGCGGTTGGCTATGTTTCGGCGCGGTCTTATACATGTTCCGCGGCAAGCGTGTGCAGAAAGCGCAGAATTGACACGTCTTGACAAAACTGATAAAATTACCCTGTTATACCGCAGACTCGGGGCATAGCGCAGTTTGGTAGCGCACCTGATTTGGGATCAGGGGGTCGCAGGTTCAAATCCTGCTGCTCCGACCATTCGTCCCAGTAGCTCAGTTGGATAGAGCAACGGCCTTCTAAGCCGTGGGCCGGGGGTTCGAATCCCTCCTGGGACACCATACAAAAAACACCTTTGCTAACGCGGAGGTGCTTTTTATTATCTGCTTTTTCGACCGACGCTACGGATGATCGTGCTAAAATAAAAACCAAGGAGGGCGGCGCATGCTTCGGTATGGAAAATTGGACAGTTGGCGCGGGTTTTGGCTTGTGAATATGATCGTCTACCATGCCGTGTGGGATCTTCTTTTTTTCGGGACCCCGCAACGCTTGGATTTACTTTTCAGCGCGCCACTGGTCATTTGGCAACAAGCCATCTGCTGGTCCTTTATTTGGCTTTCGGGATTTGTGGTCGGTATCGGTAAGCGACCGTTACGACGCGCCATTACTATCCTGTTGGCGGGCGCCTTGGTGACTCTGACGACGCTGTGGGTATGGCCGGAGATGGCGATTTGGTTCGGCATTTTGACCTGCATCGGTTCGTGCATGCTGCTGACAAGTTGGCTGTTGCCTCTGCTGCGTCGCGTTCCCGCCCAAGCAGGTTGGTGGCTCAGCGCCCTGTTCTTTGCGCTGACATTTCAAGTAGCTGACGGCATATTGGGCAACGCGTTCTTGTTTTCGATTGCGCTGCCGGAATATTGGTACAGCGGAATGATAGCAACGTACTTCGGTTTGCCGGATCCGCAGTTTCAGTCGCTTGATTATTTCCCCTTGTTTCCGTGGATATTTTTATTTTTGAACGGATACTTTTTATTTCGTCATGGCGCCGCGAAGGGACAGCTTTCAAAACTCGTCACGACGAATTTTCCGATCTTGGCGTTGCTCGGCCGGCATACATTACCGATTTATTTACTGCACCAACCGATCTTGTATCTTTTGTTCATGATTTTTCTATCAACGTGAGCGTGAGCCAAAAGCATCAACTAAACGAAAACGCGGTCGGTGGCGGCGCATAAATACGAGAAAGAGGGGTTGAAAGCAGTCATTGGCGAGAAACAATGCGATAGGCAAAGCGTTATATGACTGGCGCGCTGCGGCGTGAAAAAGACCGGCAATGCGAAAAAGCAAGGCCGAAATACCTGCTACGGTGCGCGAGGTGCTAAATTATTTCTTTACAAAAGGCGCCCTGCGTAATATAATATACTTTGTCATGGACCACTAGCTCAGCTGGCAGAGCACCTGACTCTTAATCAGGGTGTCCAGGGTTCGAACCCCTGGTGGTCCACCACCCTTTTCCCCGCGGCCGTCCTACCGCGGGGTTTTACTTTGTCATGCAATCTTGACAAAAAGACATGATTTCTGTATACTATGAGCGTTACACATGGGGGTATAGCTCAGCTGGGAGAGCGCTTGAATGGCATTCAAGAGGTCAGCGGTTCGATCCCGCTTATCTCCACCAAATCAAAAATCCGTAAACTTCGGTTTACGGATTTTTTGTTGAAATATACGGCGGTTTCCCGCGGGAAAAGGGGCGCAATAAAAAAAGAGTCAAGCGACTCTTTTTTATTTTTCTTCCTGATCCACAGTGACGATCGGGGGCGACGCTACAAAAGTCACGCCCGGATTGCGTTCGGTGAGCCAATTCGTTTGCCATTCATTGGCGAGCAAAATGACCGGACGTTGCTTGTTGTCGTAGACGATCATCGACGTGCCGAGCCCGGTGAGGTCTTCCGGCGTAGCGTTCAGCGCCCAACGCGCGACGCTGTAGGGGAGAGGAATCAGCTCCACCGTGACGTTGTATTCGTTTTGCAGACGATACTGCAGCACGTCCCATTGCAATTGACCGACGGCGCCGATGATAAAGGATTCACGGCCTTCGCCCTGCGTGTAAATTTGAATCGCGCCTTCCTGCGACAGTTGGCGCATTCCCTTTAAGAATTGTTTACGCTTCAGGCTGTCTTTCGGCGCGACGCGCGCGAAAAGTTCCGGCGGAAATACCGGAAAATCGGCGAAGGTGACGACGTGTTTCGGATCGCACAAGGTATCGCCGACGCCCATCGTGCCCGGATCAAATACGCCGATGATATCGCCGGGATAGGCGGATTCGATAATGGTGCGTTCCGTCGCCAAAAATTGCTGCGGCTGGGTCAGGCGGATCGTTTTGCCCGACTGCCGATGCAAGACGCTCATGCCTTTTTCAAACTGTCCCGAACAAATACGCATGAAGACGATGCGATCGTGATGTTTCGGGTCCATGTTCGCCTGGATTTTAAAGACGAAAGCGGAGAAATCTTCATTTTGCGGTGAGACGGTTTCCTCCAGCGCCCGACGCGGCGCCGGCGCGGGGGCCATTTTCAAAAAGCTTTCGAGAAACGGCTGCACGCCGAAATTCGTCATCGCGCTGCCGAAGTAGAGCGGGGTCAGCTTGCCGTGCGCGATTTTTTCCGCGTCGAACGGATCTCCCGCGACGTCTAAAAGCTCAATATCTTCTTCCAGTTGAGCGAGCACGTCCTCGCTGAGCAACGCTTGAATTTCAGGCGCGGTGCGCTTGCCGCTGGTCACGGCGAGTTTGTTCTGACCATGATCGCCCGAGCGTTCAAACACGTGCACGGTATCCGTTTCGCGTTCGTAGATGCCCTGGTATTTGCCGTTGATGCCGACCGGCCAATTCATGGGGCAGGCGCGAATACCGAGCATCGATTCAAGCTCGGACATCAGGTCGTACGGATTGCGTCCGAAGTGGTCGATTTTGTTGACAAAAGTAAAAATCGGAATCCCGCGATCCGCGCATACGCGGAAGAGTTTTTCCGTCTGCGCTTCGACGCCTTTCGCCACGTCGATCAGCATGACGGCGCTGTCCGCCGCCATCAATGTGCGATACGTATCCTCCGAAAAGTCCTGGTGACCCGGCGTATCCAAAATATTGACGCGGTGTCCTTCGTAATCGAATTGCAAAACGGAACTCGTGACCGAGATGCCGCGCTGCTTTTCGATTTCCATCCAGTCGGAAACGGCGTGCCGCGCCGTTTTGCGAGCCTTGACCGAACCGGCGAGGTGGATCGCGCCGCCGTAAAGTAATAATTTTTCCGTCAGCGTCGTTTTACCGGCATCCGGATGCGAAATAATGGCAAACGTACGGCGACGGTTGATTTCTTGCGTAAAGTTCATACTGTCACTCCTTCATATCTCCAAATTATAACATGATCCGCGTTTCCTTGAAAGCGCGCGGGCGGTTGTTGGGGCGGGCGATAAAAGGTATAATAAAAGACATCAAAAGAAGAAAGGGTGTGCGCATGAAACCGGTTTTTATTCGTGAAGACAAGCGGGATTATTTGCAGAAAATGGGCGCGTTCGCATTTGTGACGGCCGTCTCGGTCGCGGTTTGGCAGATCATGAAAGTGCGCGGCAGTGAAATTTTTGTCGCGGCGTGTGCGATCGCCTTTTTGTATTGCCTGTACGGCTACTTTTTCCCGACCAAGCTGTTGCGCTTGGACAGTAAGGGAGCGAAGTTGCTGGCGAGCAATATTTTAATTCCCTGGAATTATATCTATGAAGTGAATGTGCAGCCTTTTATCGACGGTGAACACGAGAATGCGAAAAAGCGTTACGTCGTCTGTCGCGGCTACAGCCCGCGGGCGGAAAGCGTGGTCGAATGGTGGCGTTTGCCGGTCGGCGCGCGGCGCGCGGACAAAGTGGCGGCGCAAATCTGGCGCATGAAAGAGTTGTATAGCGGCAAGGTGGGGCAAAAGTGATCTTATCCGGAAAAGAAATCGAGCGGCGACTGGGCAAAAATATTTTTATCGATCCGTTCGATCCGCGAAAATTGAACCCGAACAGTTACAATTTGAGCTTGGCGAACGAATTGCTCGTTTATGATGAACCGAAGCTCGATATGAAAAAGAAAAATACCGCGCATCGCATTGTGATCCCCGACGACGGTTTGTGGTTGGAACCGCAGCGGCTTTACTTGGGGCGTACGGCGGAATACACCCGCACGGAAGGACTTGTGCCGATGCTCGAAGGGCGTTCGTCGGTCGGCCGGCTGGGACTTTTTATCCATGTGACAGCAGGTTTCGGCGACGTCGGTTTCGCGGGGTATTGGACGCTGGAAATGTTTTGCGTGCAGCCGATCAAAATTTACTCCAACGTGGAACTTTGCCAAATTTATTACCATTTGATCGAAGGCGACTACGAGCCGTACAAGAGCGGCAAATACCAGCATAATGAAGGCATTCAGCCGAGTCTTTTGTACAAGGATTTTGAACGCGAGAACGACGCATGAACTGCATTATCTTCGACTTGGAATGGAACGAAATCGTACCGTACCAGCTGGCGATGCAAAACGAGATCGGGTTTCCGCTTTCCGGCGAAATCATCGAGATCGGCGCGGTTCGCATGACGGGCGACGGCGACTTGAGCGATCGCTTCGATCGCTTGGTGAAGCCGAGTTTTCTGCGCCGTATGCATCCGCACGTCAAGCGATTGACGGGGATTACCTGGGAGATGCTGCAGGAGGAAGACGATTTCAAAACCGTCATGACGGAATTTAACCGCTGGTGCGGCGACGACGCGTTGTTGCTTTCATGGGGGACCTCCGATCGACAGGTGCTGGCGGAAAACCTGCGTCTGCATCATTTGCCGCGGACGTGGCTCAAACCTTGGTACGATGCGCAAAAAATTTTCGGTCGCTACTGCTTGGACACTTACGAGCAGTACGGCTTGGCGCGCGCGGCCGAGTACATGGGCGTGGCGATGGCGGACGACGCGCATCGCGCGGTCAATGACGCGGCGTATACGGCGCAAATTTGCGAACGCCTGCCCTTGCGGCGCGCTATTCGCGAATACGATTTTCATCGTAACTTGGGGCCGCTTGAATTTCGTCCGACCGTCGAATTTCAATATTTTGACGGTTACCGCGACAGTCAATCCGCTTGGGCGGATCCCGCCATTTGGGAAATTTACCTGCCCGATCAGGACGCGCCGTTGGCCTTGACCGAGCCGGAGCGGTTGCGGCGGCACACATTACTGGCGCTTGCGATGGATCACTTGGGAAAGCGCTACCTCGTTCGCTGGAAAACGTATCAATATAAAAAAGGCCGCGGCACCGTGCATGGCGTCGCGCGCGAAACGTATCGGGCGGTACCGTTGCTGATCGCCTGGTATCGGGATGTCGCTGAGCGCAATACAAGGCGCCGTCGACTGCATGAGGCGAAAAGCAACCCCGCGTTCCGTTGACGCGACAGTCGTATACGCGACGTGCGTCATGCTATAATAAAACAGTAAAATAACTATGTATTAGAGGAGATTCATATGGTACCGACAGAACGAATTATCATCGTTGATTTCGGCGGGCAGTACGCTCAGCTGATTGCGCGCCGCGTGCGTGAATGCGGCGTATATTCGAAAATTGTTTCCTATACGCGCGACTTGGACGAGATATTGGCGGAAAAACCGCAAGGCATTATCTTTACGGGCGGACCGGCGAGCGTTTACGAAGACGGCGCGCCGCGACTTGACTCCCGCATTTTTGAAGCGGGCATCCCGATCTTCGGCATTTGCTACGGCATGCAGTGGATGTGTCGGGAACTCGGCGGCGACGTCAAACGGCCGATTACCCGTGAATACGGCTATGCCAAAGTGCAGAAATTGGCGGACGGCGATATCTTCGCCAACGTTTCCGCGGAAACCGATGTGTGGATGAGCCACGGCGACTACGTGGAAGAGCCGCCGACCGGCTTTGAAGTCATCGGCAAAACCGCGCACACGCCGGTCGCGGCGGTGGCGGATACCCGTCGTAAACTGTACGGCGTGCAATTCCATCCGGAAGTCAACCACTCCAAAGAGGGCATGCAGATGCTGCGCTCGTTCATTTTAGACGTCTGCGGTTGCCGCGGCGACTGGACGATGGAACATTTCGCCGAGACGGCCATTCAAGAAATTCGCGACACCGTCGGCGACGGCAAAGTATTGCTCGCCCTTTCGGGCGGTGTCGATTCGTCCGTTTGCGCGCAGCTTTTATCGCGCGCGGTCGGCTCGCAACTTACCTGCATCTTCGTCGATCACGGCTTGATGCGTAAAAATGAAGGCGACGAAGTCGAAGCCGCCTTTGCCGACAGCGGCATGCACTTCATCCGCGTCAACGCCGCCGATCGTTTCCTCGCACGTTTAAAAGGCATTACCGATCCGGAACAAAAACGCAAAACCATCGGGGAAGAATTTATCCGCGTATTTGAAGAAGAAGGACGCAAAATCGGTCAAGTCGACTACCTCGCGCAGGGCACCATTTATCCTGACGTCGTGGAAAGCGGCACCGGCAACGCCGCGGTCATCAAAAGCCATCACAACGTCGGCGGCCTTCCGGCCGTTGTCGACTTCAAAGGCCTGATCGAACCGTTGCGCGACCTCTTCAAAGATGAAGTGCGCGCGCTCGGTGAAGAACTCGGCCTCGCCGATTACCTCGTCTGGCGGCAACCCTTCCCGGGGCCCGGCTTGGGCATCCGCATCATGGGCGAAGTCACCAAAGAAAAACTCGACACCTTGCGGGAAGCCGACGCCATTTGGCGGGAAGAAATCAAAAATGCCGGCTGGGATCGCAAAGTGAACCAATATTTCGCCGTACTCACCTCGAATCGTTCGGTCGGCGTCATGGGCGACAGCCGCACCTACGCGTACACGCTCGCGCTGCGCGGCGTCACCACCACCGACTTCATGACCGCCGAATGGGCCCGCATCCCGTACGAAGTCCTTGACATCGTATCCAACCGCATCGTCAATGAAGTCGAAGGCATCAACCGAGTTGTCTACGACATCACCGGCAAACCCCCGGCGACGATCGAGTGGGAATAGTCGCAAAAAACTAAAAAACCTTGTAAAATCAACTGTTACAGAAGATGAAAAACTGTAACTGGGATTAAAATGGGAACATTTGTAAAAAAGAATAAATTGAATAATAGTTCCAAGTGGTTTACATTTGGACAAAAAATTAGACCGTAACTTAAGCGTTATGGTCTTTTTTATTTGATAGGTTGTACAATCAAAAGCGACATCTAGTATAAAATAAATTAAAAAAATCAACTAAAAATATATTTAACAAATGAAGAAAAAGAAATTTATATTGTAGATCTAGAACCATTTAGAAATCTCCAATGGTTGCTTTCAAATGCAACAAATAATATAAACCAGATTGCAAAAGCAACTAATACAACGGGAGTCATTTACAAGAAAGATATAGATTATATGAGAGAAAAAATAGAAACTTGGCAAAAGAGATATGGGATATACATTCCCTGTTATTAAAAAAACTAAATAGAATTTATCTAAAAAATCTTAGACCTGTAAGAAGTTTTTAAAATATGATATAATATATTCAAATGAAATGCCGATTTTTAAAATGACAAGGGAGAGAAATTTATGCAAAACTTTGGCAAAATTATTTTTAAAATAGACCAAGTTTTAGAAGAGAAAAATATAAGCAAAAATAAATTGGAAAAAGAAGCAAATCTTCAAAGGACGCAACTTAATTCTTATTGCAATAACAAGGTTAAGAGAATTGACTTGGAAACAATAGCAAAGATTTGTTATGTTCTCGAGTGTAAGGTTGAAGACATTATGGATTATGTGAGGTAATTAAATGAATAGATACGAAATAATTCAAAAAATAGGTAACATGTATCAGATCGGCAATACTGAATCAGGGGAATTTAGTTATGTTCAAGCACTTAAAACAGTTGGGAAAAATATAAAAGATTACTAAAAAGGAGATACAGACACAAACCATCAATACTTAGATATAAGATTTGAAAATGATAGATTATTTATATTAGTAGAAACAAAAAATAAAAATAAGGATTGAATGATTTTTACACACATTTGTAAAATGATTTAGGAAGAAGAAAATATTACAAAAAAAATAAGTGAGGTATAAATATGAAATACATACCAGTAAGTTTTGAAATGAAAGATGGTAGGATTTGCGAAATTAGAGAAATTCAAGTAAAAGACGCTGCAGAAACTATTGAATATTTGAAAACCGTTATGGGAGAATCTAACTTTTTATACTCTTATCCAGAAGAAATAACTTTGACTGTTGAACAGGAAGAGAAGATGATAAAAAGTTTTAATGAATCTGAAGATATTCTAATGATTATAGCTGAGTTTGATGGAAGATTGATTGCAAGTGTTCAGATTTCAAGATCAAAAAAATTGAAAATGCGTCATCGAGGAAATGTCGCTGTTACAGTTCTGAAAGAATTTTGGAACCTAAGAATAGGAAAGAAGATGCTCCTTTGTCTTGAAGACTATGCTAAGGAATGGGGACTTACCCAAATTGAACTGCACTATTTCTCAGGTAATAAAAGAGGTCAGATTCTTTATGAAAAATTAGGATTCGTCAAAGTGAGAGAAATACCGGAAGCGTTTATTTTGAAGGATGGAACACGATACAATAATATAACAATGGTAAAAAGTATCTAAATAAATTTTCAAAGTATAAATTTTTCGGTTAATGCGATTAACAATCCGCCTGAATAGATTGAAAAGATAGTGTCTGCAATCATTAATAATACTATAGGATTTTTTTGAGGGTTTCATGTCATAATATAGATGGAGACAAATAGTTATGTAAATATGAGGAGCTCAAGATTTCTACCAAAGCTTAAAACTCGGAAAATTAATAGTTGGTGTGCTGCTTAGAGTAATGATTATATAATGACTATTGTAAGGAGTACACTAGTGTAAGGAGGGAGTAAATTGTCAAAAATAAATAAAGAGCAAATTTCTGCTAAGGGATTTTCAATTCAAGTTTATACTGAAGATTTTAAAAATGATTATATAAGCTTAACGGATATAGCAAAGTATAAAAACACAGATGATCCAAGATTTGTAATCCAAAACTGGATGAGAAATAGAAACACGCTTGAATTTATAGGATTATGGGAAACACTTAATAATCCAAATTTTAACCGTGTGCAATTCGACACGTTTAGAAATGAAGCAGGTTTAAATAGATTTACAATGACACCAAGTAAATGGATAGAATCTACTGGAGCTATTGGAATAGTCTCAAAATCTGGTAGATATGGTGGAACTTATGCTCATTATGATATAGCGATGGAATTTGCGTCTTGGCTTTCTCCAGAATTTAAGCTATATATTATTCAAGATTATAAAAGACTAAAAGAAGATGAAAACTCAAAATTATCATTAACTTGGAATCTGCATCGAGAAATATCAAAGATTAATTATAAAATCCACACAGATGCAATTAAAGAATGCTTACTTAAAGATTTGACCAGTGAACAATTATCATTCAAGTATGCTAGTGAAGCGGATATGTTAAATGTAGCATTATTTAATAGAACCGCTAAAGATTGGCGTGAAGAAAATCCTGACCTAAAAGGAAATATGAGAGACTATGCAAGTATTAATGAGTTATTGGTGCTTGCAAATATAGAAAGCTACAATGCCGTTCTTATTAGCAAAGGAATGGAACAAAAAGAAAGAATGATAGAACTTAGAAAACTTGCTAGAACACAATTGATGTCACTTAAAAAGCTTGGTGATAGTAGTATTAAAAAATTAGAAGGGAAGAAATAATAATTTTAAGTAACAAATAGTGAATTTTATTTGTCGAGGAGGAATATAGATTTTAATAGAATGATTCCTGAATTATCAGTTTTTGATATTTATTGGACTAAAAAATTTTATAATGAATTAGGATTTAAAAGAATGACAGTAGTTGGGTGTTATAGAGGAGGTTTTTTAGAAGGATATGTTAAAGAAAGCGATATTACGAAAATCCTGTTTTAGAGCTATAGACAACATTTTGTATGAAGGAACGACAGATGTAGAATTGTTTAATCGAGCTTTTGAAATTGATTATCTAAAAGATGAGGAAGTAAGAGAAGAATTATGCAGTATGGTTTGCTCGAATATTCAAAAAAATAAATTTTCAGAGCTAAAAGTTCATAAATTAGGGCATGTATTGGTGCCAAAGAAGAGTTTGTCAGATTATAGGAAATGTGCTTTAATTGACATTTATGATGAAATTGTATATTTGACATTGGTAATTAGTATTGCTGACGAGATAGAAAAAATGAGAATAAACAAGAGTAAAAATAGAGTTTTTTCTTATAGATTTGGAAGTTTTAAAGGTAAACTTTTTGATGGCAAATTTCATTACACTGCCTTTAGACAAAGAACCTTGGAAAAAAGCAAATATACTAAGAATAAAGTTATAGTGGAGTGTGACATATCAAATTTTTATGATAGATTAAATATTCATAGAATTGAATCTATTCTAAGATCTAATCCAAAGATTGATGTTGATATAATATCTTTAATTAATGAATTGTTATTGTACTGGGCAAATAGAGATTCTTATGGGTTACCAGTTGGTTCTAATGCTTCAAGGATACTTGCAGAGGTTGCTTTAATCGAAGTAGATAACTATCTTTTTTCAAAAGGAATTGATTTCTGCCGATTTGTGGATGATTATAGGATTTTTGCTAAAAACGCATTTGAAGCTCACAGTAATCTTGCTTTATTAACTTTAAAATTAAGCAAAGAAGGTATGTTTTTAAACACTCAAAAAACTAAAGTTAAAGATATTTCAAACTATAACAAACAAAATCTTAGTAGTGATGTGAATAATGCTCAAAATGATGTTACTTTTGACGAAGTTGATGATAAGCAGCCAAATCTTCCTAAAATAATAAGAGGTTATTCAGGTCTGATTCCTAGCAAATTTAGAAAATTATCTAACGCAGAAATTGAAAAATTAAAAGAGAATGACTTGAATGAGCTTATTAATGATGCTAATAATAGCATGCTTATTGAAGAAAAAGCGATTACAACAATTATGCGTACTATAATTGCAAAAGAAGAATACAGAAGATTGACGGAACTTCCTAATATAATAAAAAAGTTTCCTCAATTTATACCTTATTTTATTGATACTGTAATAAAATGTGAAGGTATTTGTAAGGAATATTTAATTAAAATTCAAAATGATTTTGAGGAATGGATGACAGATGTGGACGTACCAGAATATATTCAAGTGTATTTAGTGCGAATATATTCTACTCATTTACTTGAAAATAAAGAAATTTTGTTAAATTCGTTTAGAAATTTGAAGAGAAATTCAGGAGATTATATTGGGAGAGCATTATTGGAGGCTTTAGATGGAAAGCTATCGAGAGGAGAATTGCTTGAAATTAGAGATTACTATTATCGCGCAGATAAATGGGAAGAAAGGCAAATTTTAAAGATGATTAGTAGTGGCCTTTCAAAAGGTGAAAAAAGAGTATTTTTCAAAGATATTAAAATTCATGAAGATGATTATTTCATTAATAAAATAGTAAAAGATAATGGTAATAGATAGATGTTTTAGAAGGGATATTTTTACTAATGGTAAAAAAAAAGAAAAGTGGGAGTAGGACTAGTAAATAGAAGAAAGTTAGTAAAAAATTGTCACTAGTATTTTTATAAAATTGATGGAAATGAAGAGAATAGGAGGATAAAGTTTGAATGTGTATGAACCTTGTGAATGTATGATTTGTAAAAATAATAAAAATTTTGATATGCCTAAAGAGATTATTGAGTCCGTTTTGAAAAACAATTTAGTTCTTTTTTGTGGTGCAGGTATAAGCACAGAGTCAAAATCTGTTTTTCCTGAATCATTTTACACAAGTATTTTATGTGAGATAGAAGATAAGACAAATAAGAAAGTTGATTTAGACACCAGTTTTTCTAGGCTAATGAGTTTATATATTGATACATTTCCCAATGGTCGTAGGAAATTGCTAAATAAAATTAAAGAAAAATTTGATTTCATAGATTCTTTTCCTCAATTATTAAATGCAGCTACTAGTTTTCATAGAGAAGTTGCTGCAAATCCTTTCATTGAAACGATAATTACAACAAATTGGGATACATATTTTGAAGATTATTGTGATTGTACTCCCGTAATTAATGATACTGATGTTACTTTGTGGAATGTGTTTAAAAAAAGAGTATTTAAAATACATGGATCAATTAATAATGTTGGGTCAATAGTAGCTACCGAAAAGGATTATGAGAAATCATATAGTAGACTTTCTAGCGAATTAATAGGAGATAGGCTAAAAACTATTCTGGCAAGTAGTACTGTTGTCTTTATTGGTTTTTCCTTTGGAGATGAGGATCTTAATAGGTTGTTAGATATATTAACCGAAAAGATGGGGGATTTTAGCAATCAATTTTATTTAGTCACAATTGATGAAAAATGGAAAGTAAATGTAGACTCAAGAGTAATCCCCATTATTACTGATGGAACATATTTTATTCACCAATTAAACAATATATTAATAGCAGAAGGTCGACTTGTTTCAAGTGATATTTATGATTATGCAGAAGAACTTTTGTGTTTCATTAAAAAAGAGCATATTAAGCTTTTTGAATCAAATACTTATCGAAACGAGATTAAAGATTTTCCTGAATTACTATTATCAATAGCTTATCAAGATGCATTTATACATGCTTTAGAGAGGTGTGTTGCGCATAGAAGTAATGGAGAATATTTGATTCCTGGTTACTTTCAGCCTAAGATTCAATCATACGAGAGTTATTATGAAAAGCGTATGTCAGAAGAAAATTACGATCAAGCGTTCTACAATCTGGGATATTGTGATGGTTTGCTATCGCTATTATTATTTGTTAACAATCCGGAAGAAGCAAAGATACCTCCATTATTTATATATGAAGAGAACTACTTTGAGACAAAAGATGATCTGTTTAAATATATATCAGAAAATAGAAATAAAAAACACTTTGAATATTGTTTAGGAAAAGTACAAAATATGAATGATTTAGTTCCTCATTTTATGCCTTGGTTTATTTAGCTGAAGATTATTTCAGCCATTCTATTCACAACTAAAGGGTGTTGTCGGTATATTAGTGAGGTACGAATTTTCTTCCGGTACTGGGACTGGGACGGGACTAGAAATTTGAAAACGTCCTATAATTAGGTGGATTTAGTGATACTCTAAAAAAACAGAGTGTAGTATTTTGAATGGTTTGAGATATGTCGTACATTTGGAAAAGAAGAACGGGAATAATTTGAGTCATAGTTTCAAAGTACTTACCTCAAATAAAAAGGCCGTGAATACATTCACGGTCTTTTTTCGTGTTTCTTTATTGATCGTAAGGAGATCGGGATAAAATGTAAGCAGATATGATAAGATAATGATGATAAAAAATGCTTTACTGCGGGAGGAAAACATGGTATCTGAAATCAGGATGTGGTTTTTTAATCAAAAAAACCTTTTAAAGATGTCAAAGTTTATCATTTGGACGTTATTGCTTCTTTTAATCACTTGGGTTTTTGATCTCAGATATCCTTTCATGAAATCCTATATCCCGAGGTCGTTACTGCTGTCGGTGGAAGTGTCTGTTGATTTTCTTTCGAACATCTCGGGTGTATTTTTAACCATCAGCATTTTTTGTTTTACCATTATCGTTACTGTGCTCAACAAATACAGCAGCAGCATATCGCCGCGAATGCTGCAGGCGTTTATCGACAGAACGGGAGTAATCGGTTTATACGGTGTATTTGTCAGCGGCTTCTTTTATTCCGCGATCAGTATTTTGCTTTTACAAGGCCTCGGACCGGATCAACGTGTCGTTGCCGGAAGTTTCGGGATCGCGTATCTAATCATTGCAATGATGGGGTTTATCACGTTTTCCAAACAGGTTATCGATAACATTAAAATTTCAAATATTATCGAAGCGGTCTATGCTGACTGTGACAAGCTTATTGACGAACAGGTAGAACTCAGAAAAAAGGCGGAACATTATAAAGAAGATGAACAAGCAACCGAGATCCCTATCGTAGCAGGGAGTTCGGGGTATCTGTTCAAAATAAATGAGGATGATATTTTAAAAGAGCTTAAAGGGATCAAAGCGGAGCTGGTCATCGATAAGAGAATTAGTGAATACGCAGCCGAAGGCGAATCCTTGGGCGATTTAAAAATTTTTCAAGGGGAATTAAATACTGAAAAAACGGAAGAGCTGAAAGAAAAAATCAGTGCATTGTTTTTAATAAACATGTACAACAATGAAGAAGAAGACTATCATCAGGGCATTGTCAAACTTACCGAAATTGCGAACATGGCGTTGAGCCCCGGGATAAATGATCCCAATACCGCGATTACATGTATCAATAAAATGTCATCGTTGCTGGGGAAGCTCTTGGCCACAGATAATCAATTTATAGTTCTCAAAGAAGGTGAAGATACCAAAATAATCTACCAAAGTTATTCTGTCAAAGATGAGTTATACCTTGCATTCAGCCAGATTATTTCCTACTCCGGTGGAGATCCGATGGTGACCAAGGCGATTTTACAGGGCATTTATATCATTTATATGATGGCGGGGATGAGCGCTAAAAAAGATGTCAAGAAATTTTTTGATGCCTCGTATGAAATATTGACAGAAAACTTTAGCCACGAAGTGCATCTGAATAAGTTCAAAGCGATCAAACAGAAGCTTGAAGAACACGCAGCTTAGAAAAAAGGTTAATCAAAGAGGATGCGGATTATTCCGCGAAACAAAAAGACCGTGAACGCACATTCACGGTCTTTTTCGTGTTCCGTTATTGATCATTTGAAAAAGCTAAAGAAAAGAAAAACATGCACCTGAACCGTACCCATTAAATCGGTATGTCGGCTTATACATGGATCTGGCCGTTCGCATCTGCGGATGCGAAAGCGGCCCGCACGATGTCATACAGACAAAATATCAGTTCAATGCCCAATATAATAAAGCCGATTCCTAAGAACCACGTCAGACTCCAGCCGATGATGCTGCAAAGAAGATAGCATATTCCGGCGAAAGCATGCCCCGCATAAAAGCGATGCACTCCTAGCGTGCCGAAGAAAAAAGCTAACAAGATATACACTACCCGATTTACACCTTTGTTCACAGGGACTTCTTTGATGATCGTCGTCCTTTCGATGATACGTTCCTCTACCGGTTCTGCCTGCGATTCGGTCTCTTTCGCGGAGACATCATCCATTACTGAAGAATGAACTTCCTCGTTTACCTGCTCCGACTTTCGGTTGTTTTCATCCATAGTAGCACCCCTTTCTGGTAACGCTTTCCGTTTTTGTCGCGAATGCCGCGTGTATTTTTTGCAGAATCAACCATGGCATCTGACAAAACCATTTGTGATTAGAATACCATAAGTTTTAGATTTAGAAAACTGTTTTTATAAAGAATAAAACACAAGGAATCTGTTAAGAGGTTCTTTTTTTATTCTTTCGACTACAAAAACGGGCATCCGTTATCACAAAGGCGGATCCCTCAAATTCTGTCAGCGCTTAGAATGCATGCTCACGTACCAATGCATTAAAATCATATATAACATGCGAAATTTATATAGAGATAGGGGGGGGTAATTAACCTGTAATACATCTATAATACAAATAAGAAAGATTTGTATATAGAGTCATAGTTATATGTCAGGATCTCAAAAATGCATGCCGGACTTGGCAGATGGTGGAAATAGTCACAACTTCCAAGCAAGCGCAAGTTTTTCTGAAAGGAAGTGCTTACTCTAAGACGATAAAGTATGCAAGAAAGCATATCGGGAAATCCCCCGGAAGGTTCATTTTCTATCGGACAGAATGGTTATTTGGAACGCATTCAGAAAAGTATAGGAGAAAAACATGAATAAAATCTACAAGCTTGTTTGGAGTAAAGTAAGGGGCGCTTGGGTAGTGACATCTGAAATCGCCAGAGGTTACGGGAAAGCGATCTCAAGTCGGCAAAGAAAATCCATCGCGGCCGTCATGACGGTTCTTGCGTTGGGCTTCATTCCCGGCGTGGCATACGCGGAGCTTGACGGAGTGACGACCTTTGTCGAATCGGGCAACCAGAATGTCAAAATCGGCAATGGTATTTCGTTACGGAATAATGACGGCAAAAACGGGGCTGTCGCCATTGGCGATCATGTGCAAATTGATGATTATGTCCATCAGGAAGGCAGTATTGCCATCGGCAAGAACGCCTTTGTCGAAAATCTGTATGGCAATCAGGAAAAAAATTTCAAATTTAATCAGCAAGATGAGACAAAGTGGGCGAGCAGCATCGCCATCGGCCAGAACGCGTATGCCCGCTCCGGCAGCACCATGATCGGCGACCATAAATACATAGGCAAACTGGGAGATACAGACGTCGACGGCTCCAAGGTGCAAAACGTAAAATCCAAAAACATCAACATTAATGCCACGACAATCGGCGCGAACAGCTATAATCAGGGCGCGTTTTCTTCCGTCCTCGGGACGTATTCGATTATTTCCGGAAAATACGATGGCAGTAAGTGGTCACCCTATGGTACGCAAAATATGGGCGCCAGTATTGTAGGCTCGCTCAACAGCATCGAATCCGCGAGTTCATCATCCAATTTATCCGGGATCGCCAACAGTGTGGTGGGCATTGCGAACAGAACGAATAACGCGAATGGCGCGCTGATTTTTGGCGCCGGGAATGAAATTGAAAATTCGATAGGCGCGCTTTCCGGAATTGCGGGCGGTGGAGCTTCCGCCAAGGATTTCGCGGATACGCTTCGCAAGACCGTAAAATCTTCCAATGGCGGTGGCGCCGTTCTCGCTATCGGCGGGGGAAATAAGGCGAATTATGCCAAGGCCTCCCAGCTGATGGGTGTCAATAATACACTGACCGGCACGGAAAATACCGCAAGTGACTACAATCTTCTTAACGGTTTTAAAAATGTGGGCACAAACATCAGCCATGTATCTGTTATCGGCTCGGAAAACCAAGTCACCGATACGAAGAATGCGCTCGTTTTCGGTGATAAAAGAAAATTAACGAAAGCCAATGGCAGCGTCGTGCTCGGTGTTTCCGATACCCTTCAAGAAATCAAAGTAGAAGATGTCACAGTGATCGGACACAATGCCCTCGCGACGGGTACAAACGCCGTGGCGATCGGTCATGGCGCGAGCGCCGATTCGTTAAGCACCGTGGCGATCGGTGATGGTGCCGGAGTAGCATCGAATACGAAATTGTCCGGCGGCGTGGCGATCGGCAAGAACGCGTATGTTCTCAACGGTGGCGGAAGGCAGGAAAGACTCTTAGGTTTTGGCACACTGAATGATCCGCAACGGTCCGCGACAGGAATTGCTATCGGCGCTTACTCTTACGCCCGCACGGGCAGTATCCAGATCGGCGCGCATACCTACTTGGGCAAGATGGGCGGCGTCGATATCACGGATAAAACGAATGGGGAAGCGAACTACGTTAATCAGACTACGGTGGGTACGAATACCTTTAATAAAGGTGTTTTCGGCACGATGATCGGCGCTTATTCCATCAGCACCGGCGGCTCTACAACACAAAATTTCGGCTCCACCGTCGTCGGCTCTTTGAATACGATCCAGTCCAAAGGACATGGCAATGAGGCAGGCATTGCCAACAGCATTGTCGGTCTCGCCAATATGACGGAAAATACGAACGGTACTTTGATTTTCGGCGCGGGCAATAAAGTGACCAATTCGAATAAGTACATATCCGGACTGCCCGACAGCTTTAGTAGCGGCGCAGCTACGCCGGACGAAATGATCGAAAAGCTCCGCAAAATGACTATTGACAGCGAGTCCGGCGGCTCGACCATGGTGGTCGGCGGCGGCAATACCGCGGACTACACCATGGCGTCTCAGATTATGGGCGTCAATAATACTCTCACGGGAACCGAGGATAAGGTAAGCACCTATAACCTCGTGGACGGTTTCAAAAATAAAGCGGAAAATGTCACCCATGTCACCATGATCGGCTCGGATAATGAAGTGAAAGACACGACCGGCGCCGTTCTTCTCGGCGACAAGAGAAAACTGACGGGAGCGGACGGAAGCATCGTTCTCGGCTCGGCGGATGAAAGCGCGGAAACCAACGTCAAAGACGCCACCGTCATCGGACATAACGCCAACACCACCGTCGCGAGCGGCGTAGCTCTCGGGAGCGACTCCGTGGCGAACCGTGAAAAAGCGGATGCAGAAAAAGTATATCTCCATGAAGATGCAGGTGTAAAAGCTACGGTAAAAGGAGATTTGGCGGCCGTTTCGGTAGGAAATGCTGATGCGACCCGTCAGATTACAGGCGTAGCCGCGGGTACGGACAATACCGATGCGGTCAACGTAGCGCAACTGAGAGCAGTAGAGGAAATCGCGAAGACTAAGACGAAGATCAAAGCGGGCGATAATATCACAGTAAAACCGGACAAGGGAAACGGCACCTACACACTTTCGGCTACCAACACGTACACGACCGGCGGCACGTATGACGCGACGACCAAGAAACTGACATTCACGCGAAATGACAAGGCGACCTATTATGTAGACCTTGCCGACTTTGTAGGCAACGTGACGGACACGCGAAACACCATCGTGGACAGTGACACCGTGACCGTAGAAGCCAAAGCGCAAGCAGACGGCAGCAACGAATACAAGCTGAACGTCAAGACGGACGGTAAGGTCGAGAAAGACAATAAAGGCATTGTCACGGGCGGCACCGTTTACAACGAAACAAGAATTGAAAAAGACGGTAACTACATCAAAGCCGAAAACACGGCAAGTCAGAACCTGACCGTCTTGGACAAGCAGGTCGACGCCAATACGACCAACATCACCAAGTTGGAAAATAACATTTACGACATGGGTGGTCGTATCGGAGAACTGGGCAACCGAGTCGACAGAGTCGGCGCGGGCGCAGCTGCGCTTGCCGCTCTCCATCCGCTGGATTTCGATCCGGATGACAAATGGGACTTCGCGGCCGGCTACGGCAACTACAGCGGCGCGAACGCCGTCGCTATCGGCGCGTACTACCGTCCGAATGAAGACACCATGTTCAGCGTCGGCGGTTCGTTCGGCGGCGGTGAAAACATGGTGAACGCGGGCGTTTCCGTAAAACTCGGCCAGGGCAACAACGTATCGACATCTCGAGTCGCGATGGCGAAAGATATGCTGGATATGCAACAACGCATGGCGGAAATGGAAGCGCAGATGGCGAAGCTGCAAGGCTTCATCGGCGCGCTGACAGGCGCGGATGCGCAAGCCGCCATGTTCCCGGACGTACCGGAAAATCATTGGGCCTATGAATATGTCAAAGGACTTTGCGAACAAGGCATTATCGAAGGTTATCCGGACGGCAACTTTGCCGGAGACCGCAGCATGACGCGTTACGAATTCGCCGCCATGCTTTACAGAGCACTGTCTAAGGGCGTAAGCCTCGATGCCCGCGCGGTCAAAGAATTCGCTCCCGAACTGGCGCGAATCCGTGTTGATGTCGTCACGAAAGATGACGACGGACAACCGGTGATCGAACGCGTCCGTGTGAATGAAGAAAAGCAAGCGAAATAAAATTTCATAAACGCGGCATCGCCGATTATGGAAAAACCTCAAGGAAATAAAAAAACTTGAGGTTTTTTCTATGGAAAAAATACAAGTCAAAAGATTTTTATTACATCATCTCGTGCATATCGTCAGCCGGCACCTGCCCATGGGAAAATAAAAAGAACCCGCTCGGTCAGCCGGCCCCGTTCGCCAGAAAAAGCGTCAGCGGCGCGTACGGAAAAAGAAAAGTCGGATTTCACGTATTGTAAAAAAATGAACAACTGCGCCGATCAAATTTTACGAGTTCAAAGACAAATCAATAAGAAGAAAATAAAATAGGGGGATAACATTAAGGCAAGAAGTACCCGTTATTATCTTTTTATTATAATCAGGAGAGGGCTGTACTTATGAACAGAATATACGAAGTCATTTGGAACAAGAGTAAAAACAGTTGTTCCGTGGTATCGGAAATGGCGAAAAATCTCGGCAAAACTTCCGGTTGCCGCAACAAAGCGGTGCTGGCCGCGATGATCTTGTCTTTGTTGTCCGCGGGCGGTCTCGCCTACGCGGAAGATCCCGCGACGCCGCCGGCGGCACCGGATAAAAAAATTCCCTACTTCTCGGTTAATGCCAATAACAGCGCCAAACCCGCAGGGACGAACTGGGAAAGTGACGGCGCTAAAGGTGCCGCTTCGATAGCAGTCGGACCGTCTGCAGGCGCGCAGGGAGATTTCTCGGCGGCGGTAGGGCCCTGGGCTAAAACGGACGGTAAATACGCGAACGCCTTCGGCGTGATGACCAATGCGACGGGAAAATATGCTACGGCGGTAGGACCCTATGCAAAAGCGGTCGGCGATTATACCTTGGCGGCGGGAAAAGGTGCAAAGTCAACTGCAAAAGGCGCAGCCGCTTTCGGCGCATCTGCGCAAGCGGTCGGTGATCAGTCGAGCGCTTTCGGCGTGGCGGCCAATGCGAGCGGAAGGGATGCGATAGCGGCAGGAAGCAATACCGTTGCCGGCGCCGCGAATGCATCTGCTTTCGGTGCCGCTGCCAACGCGACGGGAGAATCTGCTACGGCAGTGGGCGCCTTTGCTGATGCGAGCGGTAAATTTTCCTTGGCGGCGGGCGACAAGGCAAAGGCAAGCGCGAATCGGGCGACAGCATTAGGATACATGGCAAAAGCAGAGGGCGTTTATTCCTTGG
>NZ_JACHHI010000004.1:87383-142714 GCF_014207605.1 Negativicoccus succinicivorans
AGTAGCGGCTGTTGCCGTCGGCAATGAAGAGGAAGGATTTACCCGTCAGGTTACGGGCGTCGCCGCCGGCACGGAAGATACCGACGCGGTGAACGTGGTTCAGCTGAAAAAACTGGCCAGCAATGTAAACGAACAAATGACCGGGTTAGATACCCGCATCACAACGAACACTGAAAACATTACCGCGAACACTGAAAAAATTACCGTTTTAAACGGACGAGTCGATCGACTGGACACGAGAGTGGACAGAATCGGCGCGGGCGCGGCCGCGTTGGCGGGACTTCATCCCTTGGATTATGATCCCGAAAACAAATGGGACTTCGCGGCGAGCTATGGCAACTATAACGGCGCGAATGCGGTAGCCATCGGCGCATTCTATCGGCCGACCGCAAACAGAATGTTCAGCGTCGGCGGCTCGTTCGGCGGCGGCGAAAACATGCTGAATGTCGGCTTCTCCATGAAAGTGGGACAGGAAACAGGCATCAGCACTTCCAAAATCGCCATGGCGAACGAAATCAGAGATCTGAAAACCGCGAATGAGAAGATGCAGCAAGAAAATAAATTCATGCAGCAAGAAAACAAAGAAATGAAGAACGAAATCGAAATTTTGAAGCAACAAGTGCAGCAACTCATGGCAACAAAATAGGCGCGGCGCAGGAGGAAGGAACCCGTTACGGGTTCCTTCTTTTTTATTTCTTTTTTATTCTTGGGCTTGCAAATACGGGATATTCATCGTCATAAAGGTAAGTACCTTAAATCTTACTAAACTCTAAGAGAAAATCACCATGATATAAAGTCATGGAAGTTGTTCGACATGCGATATTTATATATAGTTAAAGAGGTAATCATCTTGTAATTAACCTATAATAAAATTGAATAATTATACATGGCATCAGATAATGCATCAGAATATCAAACGAGATGGATGCCGGATTTGGGAGGTGGCGCATTACCTCATGGGCGGTTTATTGGGGAAGGTATTTAGAGAGGAGCACAAGAAGTGAATAAAATTTATAAAATTATTTGGAGTAAAGCGGTAGGAGCCTACGTGGTGACTTCCGAGCTCGCTAAGTCGCACACCAAGAGCCCGTCGGGTAAAGGACTGCGGCGAAGCGTCACGGCGGCTCTTTTGGCGGCCATGGTGGCGGCGCCTGTCGCGTTCGGCGTGTACGCGGCCGAGGACACCCACTACGTCTCGGTAAATAGCACTAACAAGGCTACAGATTCCAACTATGATAATCAAGGCGCGCAGGCGGAAAACAGTATCGCGATCGGTCCTTCCGTCAAGACGACAGGCGAGGACAATATCGTTATCGGATCGGGAGAACTGGGCGGGAAAAAAGGCGTCACATCCGTTAACGGGCAGAGGGTTCTTGTCGTCGGTCACGGGAACTATTTCCAACCGACATCGGACCGGAACGGAAAACCTGTTTCCTACCGGGACTCCGCTATTATCGGTCATGATAATAAACTTCTGCAAGGGAATGCAGACGATGCGGGCGGGGGAACCCCGGCTTACCAGATTATTCACGGGTGGAAAAACACACTCAAAGGATCTTTTACGGGGGCCATCGGATATGAGAATGAAATAAAAAACAGTTGCCGTCCCAATAATACGAGTCAGAATATGGCGTTCGCTATCGGCACAGAAAATACGATCGACGCGACCGGGTACTACATGGGCGATAAAAATAGGGTCAATACTCTTCCGGATTACAAAGAACCGGGCAGCAACCCAAATACGGTGGGCGCTGATTTATATGTGGTCGGACGGCATAATATTATAGGCTCTTCCAAAAGTGAAGAATGGTATGTAAGCGCGGGACATATTGTCGGATCGGACAATGTCGTCTACAGTAATAATGCCAATGTATTCGGCGATAACAATAAAGTTTACTTCGGTTCCGGCATTGCGATCGGAAACGCTAATAAAGTGGGCATCGACAATGCAGGAAATCTCGTCAAGAATAAAGATGGTCGCGCGATTTATAATCCTGTCGCTGTCGGACATGGGAATATCGTTACAGGGAATTACGGAGTCGCGCTTGGTGTGACAGCCGAATCAAAAGGGAAAAAAGCGACCGCCGTCGGTTCCACCGCGCAAGCATTAAGTGATTATTCCGCCGCGATGGGCAGCGAGAACCGGGCGAGTGGATACGGCAGTGTTGCGGTCGGCTCTTTAAATAACAAATATGCTTTTTATAATCCGAGGGGGCAGAGATGGAAAAGCTTTGACTCCGGAGATTCTTCCAGTGCTGTGGGTGTCCAAAATATTTCTACCGGAGAAGAGTCTAATGCGGTAGGATACCAGAATATTTCTGCCGGCGCAGAATCCAGTGCAGTAGGTGTGAAGAATAAAACGCTGGAAGAGAAATCCTCTTCTTTCGGGTATCTCAATGTAGCTGCAGGCAAGCAGTCTTCCGCATTCGGCTATTCTAACCAGGCAACGGAAGCGTACGGTTTTGCTGCCGGTTCTGTTAACTACGCAGGCGGACAGTACAGCACTGCCGTAGGCGGCTGGAACCAAGCGGAAGGAAAGAAAAGCCAGGCGGTCGGTTACAAGAACTTTGTCAGCGGTTACGGGGCTGTGTCGATCGGTTCGGAAAATAATCTGAACTTTGTAAAACAATACCAGGCGCTTGGTTTTGTCAAGACAGGTGATTTGTCCAGTGCTTTAGGTATCAGCAACACGACGGCAGGTCGTAAATCCATGGGGATCGGGAGCAGTAACTACGCCTTCGGTACTAAGTCGGCCGGCATAGGCATGAATAACTATTCCATGGGGTATGAAACCTTGGCGATCGGGCACTATGCTGTCGCCGGCAGCGAAGATCCATCCAAGATAGATCAGGTGAAATACGCGGCGGCTATCGGAAACAGAGCGAGAAGCACGATAACCGATGCCGTGGCGATCGGCTCTTTCTCGAATACGACAAGAGACAAGGGCGATTACGGATATAACCCCGCGCTGGGAAAAGCGGTAACCGACACGGATATTACCGACGATGCGAACATAGGAACATACAGAGCAGAACTGGAAGCTGCGCGCGTCGCATGGCAGGAATCCATGGAAAAAGCGGAAGATTTGTTGCATAAGATTCAAACAGGGCAATTTGCAAATCAAGCGGAATACCAACAATGGGGGGCTGAATATGATAAGTTGGAAGCGGACGCTGATGCTAAGCTGGAAGCCTATCATGAAGCGCAGAAAAAAGTAGGCGCTCTCGTCGGCGCATGGCAGGGACAGATGGCCGCTCTTTCCGTAGGTGACGAAGCTACGGGCAGAACGAGACAGATCACGGGCGTTGCGGCCGGCTCCGCCGATACTGACGCGGTCAACGTCGCGCAGTTGAAAGCCATCGACCGGAAATTGGCCCAAGGCGCGGTTCATTACTACTCCGTAACCAGTGACAAAAAAGCGGCGGGCTCCAACTTTGACAACGACGGAGCGAAAGCCGCTGACAGCATGGTTATCGGCATCGGCTCGACTTCGGAAGCTGTAAACAGTACCGTCATTGGTAACAACAACACGTTAACGGGCGGTAAGCGAGATAGCGACGGCGTCCGCAGAAACAACAGCATCGTTGTCGGAGAGAATATTGAAGTAGACGGTACACATAACGCGGTATTTGGCACGGATTACAGAAACGGGGATAACAAGCTGACCAAAGTGGCAGGCGATCAGAATACCGTCATCGGCGTAGGAAACCTTGTCGGCTATACAGCGAAAGTTGATCCGGCAGATCAAAACGCATGGATTTATACGAAGAACAGCGCCGGAAGTGACCAGAACGTAGCCGTCGGTTTGACAAATACGGTCAACGGGGGCAGCATTGCCATCGGAACCAGCTCGGAAGTGACGTCGTTGGGTACCTCTGTCGGACATGGCAATACAATCATCAGCAGCGAGCAGTACGGCCTCGCGTTAGGCAACAAACTGATTGTGGACGGTTATCAGTCGATCGCTGTCGGCTCGGAATCAAAAGCGACAGCGGACTGGGCGACAGCCATCGGACAGGAAGCCATTGCGGAAAAAGAGGGTTCAGTCGCTATTGGAATGGAAACTAAAGCAATAACCATAAACGGAGTGGCTCTCGGTTCATACAGCGTTGCCGACAGGGCAAAGGGCGCCATCGGCTATTTAGCGGGAGATAAGACATCAAAAGCTTGGAAATCCAATGTAGGAGCTCTCTCTATCGGTGGCGGAGAATATGATGTTACCCGTCAGATCACGGGCGTAGCCGCAGGCAGTGAAGACACCGACGCCGTCAACGTCGCGCAGCTGAAAGCGGTACAGGAAATCGCGGCGGCCAAGACCACTATCGAAGCGGGCGACAATATCAAAGTCGAAGCGGGAAGCGCGAAAGGCAGCTACAAAATTTCGGCTACCAATACATACACGACCGGCGGCACGTATGATGCGGTGAATAAGAAAATCACATTCACGAGAAGTGACAACCAAACCTATGATGTCAACCTTGCCGATTTTGCAGGCAACGTGACGGATACGAGAAATACGATTGCGAACAGTGACACCGTAACCGTAGATGATACCGATAAAAACGCGGACGGAAGCATCAACTACAAGCTGAATGTCAAGACGGACGGTAAGGTCGCGAAAAACGATAAAGGCATTGTCACCGGCGGAACCGTTTACAACGAAACAAGAATTGAAAAAGACGGTAACTACATCAAAGCCGAAAACACGGCAGGGCAGAACCTGATCGCCTTGGACAAACAGGTAGGTGCCAATACGACCAACATTGCCGAGTTGAACAATCGCGTATATGACATGGGCAACCGTGTTGACCGCGTCGGCGCGGGCGCGGCGGCGTTGGCGGGACTCCATCCGCTGGACTTTGATCCGGACGACAAATGGGACTTCGCCGCGAGCTATGGCAACTACAAAGGAGCTCACGCATTAGCGATCGGCGCCTTCTACCGACCGAACGAAAGCAAAATGTTCAGCGTCGGCGGCTCGTTCGGCGGCGGCGAAAACATGCTCAATATCGGCTTCTCCATGAAAGTGGGAAGAGGCAATGAGTACATGAAACTTTCCCGCTCCGAAATGGCGAAGCAACTGGACGCGCAAGCGAAAAAACTGGATGAGCAAGCGCAAAAGCTGGACGCGCAAACGCAAAAACTGGATGCGCAAGACGAACAGATCCGAGACATGCAAGCCGAGATGAAGGCAATCACGCAAAAGCTTGCGACACTCCAAGCGCGGTCCGGAAAATAAAAAACGGCAGCGAAAAGAATCATCCTTTCGCGACAGAAAAAGATCACGGCGCGTACGCGTCGTGATCTTTTTTGCATGGGAGATTTACGCTTTAAGGCGCGTTAGCGTAGCAACGAAAGCCGCGCTCGCTTATCGGGAATTATCCTCGAAACGGATGGAAAGCGCGTGCGCCGGGACGATAAAATCATCCCGCGTAAGCGCGAAAAATTTTACCGCGAATCGTGTCGCTTTCCGCGCTTGCGACCGTTTGCATTAAGATTAAAAAAGATTATGTTTTTTCTGTTTTGTAAAGCTTCCGCAAAGAATAATAGAATTTCTTTTTACTGTGGGATGCTTTTCCCGTGAAGACAGCTTGTTTCCTTGGGAGATACGCGACCTATCAACGCGTGCAGCGGGCGAAAACGGCGCGTGACGGCTGGAAATCGGTCAGTGCTATGAAGCATGTCTGTATCGGTGCTATGAAACATGTCTGTATCGGTGCTGTGAAACATGTCTGTATTTGATATCGCTATATGCATGATATATAATAAATAAGATGGAAAAGATTATAGAAAAATGATTGAATTATTGAATTGCCGATTAGAGCAATCGTTTGTTGTGGGAGGGAAGCATGAATAAAATTTATAAGTTGATCTGGAGCAAGGTCAAAAACTGCTGGGTTGTCACCTCGGAAATGGCAAAAGGACATGGGAAAAATAAATCCCGCGTTCAAAACAGCCTGCTTGCCGCTTTTGTGACGGCGGCGCTTTTGGCGGGCGGCGTGACAGATGTACAGGCGCTGACGCAACAGGAAAAAGAGGAAGTCGCCCAATATTTGCTTGACAAGATTGCTCACGGCGGAGAAATCCCCGGTGTGGACGCGACGCGCGGGTCCACGAATTTTCCTGATGCCATTGCGCATCGTATTTTCTACTATAATGACATTTCGAATAAAATCGGCGAGAAGCTGAAAAAGGACGGACTGACGCTCCGGTATTTTGGCGTACGTCCGGACTACATTGAACCGTCCCGCGACTATTTGGAACGCTATGCTAAAACCGACTGGACCAACGTCGATAACGACGGTGCATTCGGTGCGCACTCCATGGCGCTCGGCTACCGTGCCTTCTCGGAAGCCAAACATGGCGTTGCCATCGGTCGTTCCGCCTTGGCGGGGGGATCTAAGCGGGGAGAGAACGATTACGGCGGTGACGGCGGCGTCGCTATCGGCAATACGGCTTGGGCGTTGGGGGATAAAGCGGTTTCCATCGGAAATGACGCGCGTGCCGTTCATAAAGGCATTGCCATCGGGATTCAAGCCGAAGCGGGCTTGGACGAAAATGATAATACGACCGACTGGTCTACCAGCCCCGGCTTTACACCGAAACCGGGTAAGTCGATTCAGTATGACCCGAAAACGAAATTGCCCTACGTGACTAGTGACCTTAGGGATAAAATGGGTGCCATTGCTATCGGTATCGATGCCAAAGCACATGGCAATCACTCCACTGCCATGGGTGTGGGCGCAAAAGCAAAGTCACGCTATGCATGGAGCTTCGGTTACTCTTCGGAAGCATCGGGGGTCGGCTCCATTGCCTTCGGTAGTCGTGCCACCGCCAAAGGAACCAGCGCGATTGCTATTGGCAGCGGTAACTACGATCAGCCGAACGGTGGGGCGCAGGCATACAGCGAGGACACGATTGCCATCGGTCGCGGAGCGAAAGCCGGCAATGAAGATGATACGGCAACGACATATAATACCGTCGCTATCGGACGGGAAGCCAGAGCGTACGGCAAAAACTCGATCGCATTGGGCGGAACTGCCAATGTAGGTGATATCTGGCAAAAACAATTAGCTGATGGCGGTACGGCGATCGGCAGCAGTGCCAATGCGGCCTTGGAAAACGCTACGGCGATCGGACATAATTCGATAGCCTATGCGAAGGACGCGGTGACCCTCGGCGCGAACACCAGAGCGGATATCGATGGTGGCGTGGCGTTGGGCAGTGAGTCCAACGTAGGCTCTTATGCCGATTCGAGTTATGGCAAAGCGGGTAAAGTCGGTTATGATCCGTTGGGAACCGATGCGGATGGAACTTCCACGTGGAAGGCTACAAAAGCGGCCGTTTCTGTCGGTAATCAGCAAAAGGACATTACCCGGCAGATTGTCAATGTCGCTGCCGGTACGGACAACACCGACGCGGTCAACGTGGCGCAGCTGAAAACTCTCGGGCGCAAAGCATGGAAAGACCTTGCTGCCGCAAAGGACGAGCTGGGGGCGAGAATTGCTACGAATACCACAAGTATTACCGCTCTTTCCGGGAAAGTACGCACAAACACGCAAGATATCGGGCGTCTTAAGACGGATGTAAGTACAAATGATACAAGAATCAGATACTTGTATGACAATATGCCTTTCATGCACTACGTTTCCGTTAACGAAGGAAATACCAATAAAACGACGGATAATCGCAAGAATGACGGAGCAAAAGCAGTAGGTTCTATTGCAATCGGGGTCAATGCACATTCTCGCGGGGAAGATGCCGTTACTTTAGGCTACAATTCTTTCAGCAGAGGACAGAGCAGTGTCATCATCGGTGAAACTTCAACGCACATGTCCAGTGCAACTAAACCGATTAAAGACGGACAATTTGAGCAAAGTATCATTGTCGGCAGCCAGAACGAAATCTATGCGCTGGAAAAAGACTTGGGCGGACGCGAAGACACTATTTTAGGAAGTAAAAACGAAATTACAGAATCTCACGGCACCTTTGTCCGCGGTGTAGGCAATACGGTATATGATGCGTACAATGATGAAGTCATGACCGCTGATGAAAAGAAACAACTGGAAGGCTATTTACGTAAAGATGAGGATGCGCCGGAAAGCCCGATCGGCCTCTTTGAAAAAGAAAGAAGCCATGTCACTGTCGACGGTGACGGTAACTCGGTAGCAGGTGCAATCTATACCCGTGTTTCCGGCGTGAGCAACGACCTTTCTAATACAGAAGGCAAGTCCAGATTGTCCTACAATATCATTACAGGCAACAGAAATAAATTGACCGATTCCAGTCATAACCTGATACTGGGCGACAACCACGAGTTGGAAAACGTCAACGGAAACATCATTATCGGCTCGCAGAAAACGAAAACGAAAACCGAAAAATCGAACGTCACCATTCTCGGCAATGACGCCAACGTCAGCGTCGAAGGCGGCGTGGCTTTGGGTACCGGTTCCGTAGCAAGTACCGCTGCGGGTGCTTTCGGGTACGATCCCGCCACGGACAAAGCATCGACAACAGACAATGCGAAATGGAAATCCGGCAATGGCGCTGTATCTGTCGGTAACGCTGATGCGACACGACAGATTACCAATCTTGCCGCAGGCTTAGCAGACACCGACGCGGTGAACGTAGCCCAGCTCAAAAATAGCAAGACCACCGTCGAAGCGGGCGACTATGTGACCGTTACGCAAAAAACGGAAGACGGAAAAGGAACGACCTACACCGTCAAAGGACCGAAAGTCGCCGTAGCTAAAGACGAGAAAAACCTTGTTGTCGATGACATCATGGACGGTGACAAGAAAGTCGGTTACCAGCTCAAACTGAAAAAAGATTTGACAGGCCTTACCAGCGTTTCAAGTGAAGCATTCAAAGTTGGTGATAAGACATATATCAATAGCCAGGGTATCAATGCGAATAGCAATAAAATCACCAACGTGGCAGCCGGAGCGGCAGACGGCGACGCGGTCAACTTCAAACAGTTGAGTGATGTAAAAACAAAAGTTGAGGCCAACGAAGGCAATATTACAACGAATAAAACGAACATCGGTAACCTGCAAAAAGGCTTCATCGTGAAAGATGAAGGCGCAGGCAAGGCGAATGTCACACTCGGCGGAGATAAAGAACCGGAAGTCACCTTCAAAGCGAAGGTAGACAAAACAACGGACGCAACGGAGGACGGGTCCTCGCTGACCTCAACTGTCGATACGAGCAGAAACGTCACCTACACGCTGAACATGAAACAGCTGAAACAAGACCTCGGCATTACCGACGGTCCTGATGGCGTCATGAGCTCGTGGAAACTGAAAGTAAAGGACGAAACAACACCGCAGGACATCAAAAACGGCAACACGGTTACCTTTGAGGCTGCCGGCGACGGTCTCACCGTAGAAAGAAAAGACTCGACCATTAAATACACTATCAAAGGAAGCGAGATTGACCTCAGCGGTAATACCAGTATTACCAATCTGAGTAATGAAATCGAAAAGAGCAAGATCCACTATTTCTCCGTCAAGAGTACGGCAACCGGTGCAGGCTCGAACTACGATAATGATGGCGCAAAAAAAGACGGCGGCATTGCTATCGGCAAACAAGCTAGTGCAACAGGGACCAGTGATATCGCTATCGGTACGGAAGCGCAAGCGACCGGCGGCTGGGGCGTAGCTATCGGACAGGCAGCGAAAGCGAAGGCGTCGACTGCTGTTGCCATGGCGTACGCCGCCGAGGCGAAAGGCGCTAATTCGCTCGCGATCGGCATACAGTCGGAAGCGAAAACCAATGACTCCACCGCGTACGGTCGTGGAGCGAAAGCGCTGGGCGATGTCGCTCTCGCTGTCGGGGCACTGACCAAAGCAGAGGGAAATCATTCTTCCGTATTTGGATACGAAGCGACGACGGACAGCACCGCATGGAACGGCACAGCTATCGGCAGAGGAGCCTACATCGGCAAACAGGCAGCGGACGGAACCACGCCGAACATCGGTGTTTCAAATAACTACTACACGCCTGTTGACGATGACACCGCTGTGGAAGCCGGCAAAGAAACGAAGAACTCGACGGCGGTCGGATTTGGAGCGAAGTCTTTCGGGTATCAGAATACCGCTGTCGGAGCAGGTGCGGAAGCATTTGATACGAATACAGTGGCTGTCGGCGTCATGTCCAAAGCCATCGGTCACTATGCCAATGCGTTGGGCAAACAAGCCAGAGCGGAAGGCGAAAACTCTACCGCCATCGGTCATTTCGCAAGGGCGCTTGGTGAAAGCTCCATGGCCTTAGGTGATTACGCGATTACATCGACCATGGACGGCACAGGAAAAGTTAATCATTCGGTAGCGTTCGGCTCGCATGCCCGTGTCGCTACTGACAATTCTCTTGCTTTGGGCTATAACTCTCTCGCGAGTATCGCCGATGATGTGGACACGGAAGCTTACTTATCCAAGGAAGCCTTCAAGAAAGAAAACGGCGTCGTATCTGTCGGCAATAAAGCATATACTATTGGCGACGAAACGATCGCGCAGAACTACCGCCGCATTACCAATGTCGCAGGCGGTGCGGACGACAATGACGCGGTTAACGTACTCCAGCTGAAAGCCTTGGAAACCAAAGTCACGGCCAATGCGGACAATATCACCAAAGGCTGGGTACTCAAAGCGACCTCGGACAAAGACGAAGAGAAAAACGGCAAAACAATCAATAACACGGATAATGAAGTTACCTTTGATGTGGAAAAAGATCAGGGACTTACCGTCAAGAGAACCGGCGCGAACATCCAATACGGTGTGAATAACGCTCAACTGGTGAAAAATATCAATAACGGCGGCGAGGCAGTCACCAATATTTCCGCGAACTTCTCGATTAGCGGTGCAGACACTACGGCTAAAAAGAATTTGACCCTGAGCAATACATCCGCACCGAACATCCAATTCCTCGGCACGACGGGTGAAACCACCGTTACTGTGGGTGGCACCGATACTGCTCCGACCGTTAAGGTAGGATTAGATCCGAAGTTCAAGAAACAGGTAACGGATAACACTGAAAACATCAGCAAGAACGCTGAGAACATCGGTAAGAACACCGAAGCCATCGGTAAGAACACTGAAGCCATCGGTAAGAACACCGAAGCCATCGGTAAAAACACCGAGAACATCGGTAAGAACACTGAAGCCATCGGTAAGAACACCGAAGCCATCGGTAAGAACACTGAAGCCATCGGTAAGAACACCGAAGCCATCGGTAAGAACACCGAAGCCATCGGTAAGAACACTGAAGCCATCGGTAAGAACACGAAAGCTATCGAAACCAACACCGAAAATATCGGTAAGAACACGAAAGCTATTGAAAAGAACACGCAAGATATTGCCGCTAAGATGACCTCGTGGAAACTGAAAGCCCAAGGCGTTGCAGGGGAAGAGGAAATCAAAGACGGTAATGGAGTCACCTTTGACGTAGAAACCGCGGATAACAGAAAAGGCCTCACCGTCACGAGAGAAGGCTCGACCATCAAGTACGGCATCGACGGAAGCAAGATTGACATCAAAGAAAACGAGACTGTCAAGAAACTTGAGAAGGATATCGAAAACAGCAAGACTACGGTCAAAGCAGGAGATGGCGAGAAAAATATTTCGGTTGTCAAAACAGACAATAAAAACGAATACACCATCACTCTCGCGAAAGACCTCAAGGACTTGAACTCTGTCTCCGCCAAGACCGTCAATGCGAGTGAAAAAATCACGGTCGGCGGCGATAAGGTAACGATCAACAACGAAGGTCTTACCATCAAAGACGGCCCGTCCGTCAAAAAAGACGGCATTGATGCCGGCGGTAAGACAATCGCCAATGTGGCTGACGGCAAAGCCGATACCGACGCGGTCAACGTAAGACAGCTCAATGCTATTGCGAACGCGGGCAATCAGAATCTGGCCATTCTCGGCGGCAAAGTGAGTGAACTGGACGGACGTGTGAACCGAGTCGGCGCGGGCGCGGCTGCGCTTGCCGCTCTCCATCCGCTGGACTTTGATCCGGATGACAAATGGGACTTCGCGGCCGGCTATGGCAACTACAGCGGCGCGAACGCCGTCGCGATCGGCGCGTACTACCGTCCGAATGAAGACACCATGTTCAGCGTCGGCGGTTCGTTCGGCGGCGGAGAAAACATGGTGAACGCGGGCGTTTCCGTCAAACTCGGCCAGGGTAACAACGTCACGACCTCCAAAATCGCTATGGCGAAAGAGATCAAAGATCTCCGCGCCGAAGTCGAAGTATTGCGACAGGCGATCGTCGGTGTCGGTCAGGGACAGGAACTCGATCCGATGAAGATGAAACTCTTCCCGGACATCGAGAAAAACCACTGGGCCTATGAAGCGGTCGAAGAACTCGCGAAACAGGGATTGCTGGAAGGCTATCCGGACGGCACCTTCAGCGGTGATCGCATGATGACCCGCTATGAATTCGCGGAAGTCGTTTACCGCGCCATGCAAAAAGGCCTCAAAGTAAACGAAAAACTGATTCAGGAATTTGAACCGGAACTGGAACGTTTCCGCATTGATGTCATCTCCCAAGACAAAGACGGAAATCCGGTCATCGAAAGAGTCCGTGTCAATCAGCAGAAAGCCAACTGAAACTTCATAAAACGGCACGACCGATGAACTAAGAAAAAGCCGAGGCGCTAAGCCTCGGCTTTTTTCATGCGTTATATTGGAACATAAACCGCAACAAATCTTGCTGATGTCTCTCAGATGAAAGAAATCACTCACGGCAAAAATTACGTCTTTTCGCGTCGGAAACGGCAGCGCGACGGAACGAGCAAGCATGAGCGAAACATAAAGATTTGATGAAAAAGGAGAAAATAATCAAAAAAAAATATAAGCGCGCGTGTCAAAAAAGTAAACTAGAGCAAGCGCGAAAATGAAATTACATCGCAAAACGGATGAAAACCGTGGAAACAGGAGGAATAGTCAAGAACGAACATGTAACAATTAAAAAGCCCCGTGAATGAAATAATTTACATGGAAACAAAGAAATAGAACGACTAAACGACAAGCAAATCCATGTAACTTGGCGAAAAAATTAGTCGGTGACAGAACTTTATTTAATTATAAATTGTGTTAAAATGAAGCGAAGCAACATTAATAGAAACAGTAAAGTATTTTGTTTTGATGGGGTATTTCGGTGTTAAGGAAAGGGAGAGTATGTATGAACAAGATTTACAAACTGGTTTGGAGCAAAGTAAGGAACACCTGGGTGGTGGCTTCTGAAATTGCCAAGGGACACGGGAAAAGCTCTTCGCCGGAGGGAAACGGAAAACTTCTGAAATCTTTAGTTCTCATGGCACTTCTCGGGTGCTTCGTGACAGCAGGTACGTCACCTGTTGCTGCGGAACTGACCTCGGACCAGAAGGCTGTCTATGATGCTGTCCTGCAAAAACTGGAAACAGAAAAGAAAATAGTACACTATTTCTCGGTGAACAGTGGTGAACCTGCAAAACCTGCCGGGACCAACTGGAATAATGACGGAGCGACAGGACAAGATGCGATCGCGATTGGTAAAAATGCCGTATCAGAAGGACAAGATACGATTGCGATTGGTAAAAATGCCGTATCAGAAAGACAAGGATCTACTGCCATAGGAAGTCAAGCGGAAGCATACCAGGACTATTCCACGGCTATAGGAAGTACAGCACTAGCAGGTGGGCACCATGCCACGGTATTAGGATATGGAGCACAAACAGACTCGAACCGTTCCACGGCTATAGGAAGTACAGCAATAGCAGGTGGGCACTATTCCACGGCATTAGGATATGGAGCACAAGCAGACTGGACCTATTCCACGGCATTAGGAAGTAATGCAGAAGCACAAGGGATATATTCCACGGCATTAGGAGGTATAGCCAAAGCACAAGGGCACTATTCCACGGCATTAGGATATTTAGCACAAGCAGCAGCAAATAACAGTGTGGCAATTGGTAGAAGGTCAAAAGCCCTGGTAAATGGAAGCGTCGCTTTAGGCGCAGGCGCTGTGGCGGATACGAAAGCAGGCGCAGTCGGTTACATCGCGACAGGGGGCAGTGCGACCTTTGAAGAAGCTTTAGCAACGCTGGATAAAAAAGAAGACTACGATAAGTGGACAGCTACGATTAACGCATCAAAAGCGGAATATGATAACTTAACGAAGGCGTTTAAAGATGCTCCTAAAGGTAAAAAAGAGGAAGCGAAGCAAGCTCTTGAGAAATGGAAAACTGAACATACGGACTTCGTAGAAGCTTTGACGGCGAAGGAGAAACTCGAAGCGACATGGAAAGCAACCGAAGCGGCAGTCAGTGTAGGCGCGGACAGAGTAAATAAGGCAGGAAACAGAATTATCAAGAGCCGCCAGATTACCAATGTAGCCGCAGGTACAAAAGACACCGATGCGGTAAACGTGGCGCAGCTGAAGAGTCTTGCCACGGCGCCGATGAATTTCTACTTCGGCGGTTCTAAGGATAAGAACAATACCTACACGCCGGGGAAGACAAACTGGAGCATGCCGCTCAATGAATTCCGTATGGATTTCGGCGACGGTCTGAAAGCGGAACAAGTGACCGACCAAGACGGCAAGAAATACACTCTCGTCACGCTCAATAAAGACAGCTTGAAAGGTGACCCTGATTTCAAAGGCGACAAAGGTGAAAAAGGACCGCAAGGACCTAAGGGTGAAGACGGTGCAGTAGGACCGCAAGGACCTGACGGCAAGTCGGCTTATGAAGTTTGGAAAAATCACACCGAAGATGACGGCAGTCAACCGAACAAGGACAAATCGGAAAAAGACTTCCTTGATTCCTTGAAAGGTAAAGGCGGTACGGACTTTACGGTGACGGCGGACGGCCCGAAAGCGGACTCTAAGTTCAAAGTGGAAGCGGATCATGCACAACTGAACATCGTCGGTGACAAGACGAATATCACCACGTCGATTGAAAAAGACAACACCGTAAAAGTGGCGTTGAACAAAGACATCAAGGTTGACTCCGTGGAAGTCGGCAGCAAAGACGGCAAGCCGGGCGTGAAGATTGACGGCGACGGCATCAACATGAACGGCAAAAAGATTGAAAACCTGGCACCGGGTACGGCGGCCAATGACGCGGCGACAGTCGGTCAGGTCAATGAAGTGCGGGATGAAAGCCGCGAAGGTGATGCGATGAACGCGGCGCTGGCAGCGCTCAAACCGCTCGACTTCGACCCGTACAATCGCAGTCAGGTCATGGCCGGTGTATCGACCTACAAAGGCAAACAGGCGGTCGCAGTCGGCTTGGCGCACTACTCGAACGAAGACACGCTCGTACATGCGGGTATCGCTTACGGCGGCAGTTCGGATCTGATGGCGAACGCGGGCATCAGCTGGCGCTTCGGCAACAAGGACGATCGCGACGCGCGGGCGAAACGCGCGGAACGTTTGCCGCAGTATGCGGATGGTCCGATCAGCTCCGTTTATGTGATGCAGGATGAAATGGCGGCATTGCGAGCGGAAAATCAATCGCTGAAGGAAGAAAATCAGGAAATCAAGCGGCAGGTGGAAATGCTCATGAAGCATGCCGGCTTGAATGCCTAAACGATCAGCGATACAGGCAGCAAAATAAAGAATCATCACCGGAAGAGTCATTCTTTCGAAACAGAAAAAGGTCACGGCATACGCCGTGACCTTTTTCGCATGGGAAAAACCTATCGGCCCGCGACGTATTGACGGGGGATCGGTCGGCAACGCGTGTGAAAAAGGTGAATGACGTCGGAAAACGGATAGCATGAAAATAAAAAAGAAAACATGATGACGATGCATCGTATCTATTTGCTTTCGTCTGTCAGCGGTCGTGTCCGAAGCAATCAATACGAGTGGAAATCGATAAAACAAAAATAAAAGCGACAAAAACAGCATTTTGATTTACATGCGATTAAAAAGCAAGGCGGAAGAGGCGGATCGTTATGGAGTTTATTTTATTGAAAGATTTTTCGCATAGGGCAAAATCCTCGCGGTATCGAAGAAAGAACGAGTGGAATTGCTTTTCCATGCTCAAAAGTACCCGCACGCGCGCGCTAACGTGTATAATAAATGGAAAGTGATTAAATCAGATGACGGAGGCAAGGGATGAATGAAAAGGCGGCGCGAGCGTATCGCGCGTTTTTGGAAGCGTACGGGTTGGATCTGCAAGCGCTCGGAATGGAAAAAACGCCGGCGCGGGTAGCGGAACTGTATGAGGTGTTGTTATCCGGTGTCGGGCGAGGAACCAAAGAGATTTGGGGCGAAGTTTTCGCGTCGGACTACCACGGACTTTTGACGGTGACGGGTTTGCGTTTTCATTCGCTTTGCGAGCATCATATGCTGCCGTTTTTCGGAACGGCGGATATTATTTACGACCCGCGCGACGGTATGGTGGCGGGCCTTTCCAAAATGGAAAAATTGGTGCAGATGTTGTCGCGTCGTCCGCAGTTGCAGGAACGGTTGACGGAAGAAATCGCCCGCGCGGTGATGGACGATCTGCGCGCGCGGGGCGTATTTGTCCGCGTTAGCGCGGCGCATTTATGCATGACGATGAAGGGCGACAGTTCGCCCGATACGAAGATTACCACCGTGCGCGGCTTGGGCACATTGGCGCCGGGCGGTCAGAATGAAGCGCGCGTTTTAGCGCTTTTGGGAGGAATAGATGGCGGAACAACGGACGTATGTACTGAAGAATAATCGCAGCTGGACGCTCGGCGACGCGACACAGGTAATGGGTATCTTGAATTTGACGCCGGATTCATTTTCCGACGGCGGACAATGGTTCGACGTGGAGCGGGCGTTGGCGCATGTGACGGAAATGGAAGAAGCGGGCGCGGATCTGATCGACATCGGCGGCGAATCATCGCACCCGGGTTTCGTGCCGGTAGGCGCGGACGAAGAGATCGCGCGTTTGGAGCCGTTTCTCGCACCGGTGTTGGCATGCGCGACGGTGCCGACGTCGATTGACACGTTCAAGGCGAAAACGGCGGATTGGGCGCTGCGTCAAGGCGTGGATATGATCAATGATATTTGGGGACTGCAGTACGATCCGGAAATGGCGGCGGTGGCGGCGTACCACCAGTGTCCGGTGATCGTGATGCATAACCAAGACGGCACGGACTATGAAGGCGATATTCTGGACGCGATGACGGCATTTTTTGAACATTCTCTGAGCCTCGCGCAAAACGCGGGCGTAAAAGAAGAAAATATGATTCTCGATCCGGGCATCGGGTTCGGCAAGACGGCGCTCCAAAATATGGAAGTGTTGCGCCGTTTACCGGAACTGATTGAACGGTTGCCGTATCCGTGGCTTTTGGGCACGAGCCGCAAAGGCTTCATCGGTCAGGCGCTGGATTTGCCGGTGACGGAACGGATGGAAGGCACGGCGGCGACCTGCCTTTACGGACAAATGGCGGGGTGCAAGATTTTGCGCGTGCATGATGTGTTGCCGATCGTGCGCATGACGAAGATGATGGACATGATTATAGGGAAGCGACCGTATGGATCAAATTGAAATGAAAGGCATCGCGGCATTCGGCTACCACGGCGTGTTGCCGCAGGAACGGGAGCTCGGCCAGCGTTTTTATGCCGATATTACGCTCGAAACGGATATGACGGCGATCGGACGGAGCGACGAGATCGCGGACGGCGTGAATTACGCGGAAGTGTATCAGACGGCGCAAAAGATTTTGATGGGCGCGCCGGTCAACACTTTGGAAGCGCTGGTGACGAACATCAACGCGGCGATTTTGCGCGCGTACCCATTGGTCAGCGCGGTCACAACGACGGTGTACAAGCCGTCGGCGCCGGTGCCGGGACCGCTGACGCATGTGGCGGTGACGCGGCGGGAGGAACGATGAGTCGCTACTATGTCGCGCTCGGTTCCAATATGGGGGATCGTCTGGCATATTTGCGCGCGGCGTTGCGCGAACTGAAGGAAAGCGGCGCGACGGTGGTACGCGCCTCGGCGGTCTACGAAACGCCGCCCTGGGGCAAGACGGATCAACCAGCGTTTTTGAATGCGGTGGCGTTGGTGGAGAGCGATCTCGAGCCGGCGGATTTTTTGGCGTTGTTGCAGACGATTGAAGCGGCTAACGAGCGCACACGCGAGGTGCATTGGGGCCCGCGCACGTTGGATTTGGATATTATTTACGCCGAGGGCGTGCAATGTGATTCGGCGTATTTGACTTTGCCTCATCCTTATTTTTGGGAGCGCGCTTTCGTGCTGGTGCCGCTGCGCGATGTGGCGGCGGATTTCAGCTATCGGGGCGAAACGATCGCGCACCGTATCGCGGCGCTGCCCGATGCGGCGGCGATACGCGAAGTGGCGACCTTGTGATGTGGTATAATAAACTTAATTTGAATACCTCGGCTTCGCGTGGCGAAGCCCTTTTTGCGTGAGTGATACTATGAAATCCGGATTTTGGCAAAAAATAAAAAACTCCGCGCGTTTGCAGGAACTTTTGACCGCGTTTCAGACGCGCGGCGCGCAACTGATCCACGGCGGGAGCACGGCGCAGGAAGCGGCGCTGGTGGCGGCCGCTATGCAAGGCGGCTTGCGGCACGCGGTGATCATCGTGGAAGACGCGGCGACGCGACAGAAATGGGAAGATGATTTGCGCTTTTTCGCGCCCGAAATTCCCGTTTACGAATTTCCGTGGGTTGAACCCGCGCCGCAGCATGTGGCGGCGCAAAGCACGGAGACGCGGGCCTTACGGACGCGCGCGCTCGCGGCATTGCAAGCTGACGAGCCGGCCGCGGTCATCGCGACGATTCGTGAAGCGAGCGCTAAAATCGCCGCGCCGCCAGATCTCGCCAAGCAAATGACGACGCTTTCTTTAGGCGACGCGCGGGATCGGGAAACCTGGTTCGCGCGTTTGGTGGCGCAAGGCTACGCGCGTGAGGAACAGGTGGAAAGTTGCGGCGAATTCGCGGTACGCGGCGATATTGTCGATATTTACGCGCCGAATTACGAGTATCCGTTGCGGTTGGAATTTTTCGGCGATGAAATTGACAGCATTCGCAGTTTTGATCCGGTGACGCAACGTTCCGTCAGTACCTACGAGACAGTGACGCTGGCGCCGTTCGCGCTGCCCGAAGGCGCGAGCAGTTTGCTGGCGTACTTGGCGGACGGGGCGCTGATTTGCGATGAACCGAGCCGCACGGCGGAAGCGTTGCGCGCGCTGCGCAAAGAAGACGCAGAGAAAAGCAAGCGGCATTGGTCGTGGACGGAACTTTTACGCGATTCCCAAGCGCGCAGTACGGTTTTCTTCGCGCTGATTTCGTTGCGTGTGCCGGGGGCGGAGGTTCATGCGCGCTATCCGCTGGACGGCCGACCGGCGCCCACATTTCGTAACCAATGGCCGCATTTTGTGCAGTCGGTGCAAAAATGGTCGCGGCAAGGCTACGCGACGATTATCGCGGCGGCGGATGAAACGAAGCGGGCGACACTGGAAACGACCCTGCGCGAGGCGGGCATTTTCCCGACGGATGAAGTGGCGGCGGGCATGGTCACGATTGTTGCGGAAAATGTCGATACCGGTTTTATTTGGCCGCAGGAAAAAGTGGTTGTGCTCGCCACCGCGGATATTTTCGGCACGCAGAAAAAACGGCGGCGCAGACAGGTTCGTCACGGCAACGAGATCCGCTATTTCTCCGATCTGACGGAAGGCGATTACGTGGTGCACCAGGTGCACGGCATCGGTCGCTATACGGGTCTGGAAACGATTACGCTGAACGGCGCGAACCGCGATTATTTGCGGATCGAATACGCGGGCGAGGATCGGCTGTTTTTGCCGGTCGAGCGTATTCAGCAGCTGGAAAAATATATCGCGCCGGATGGAACGGTGCCGACGCTGCACAAAATGGGCGGCGCGCAATGGACGAAAACGAAGGCCCGCGCGCAGAAATCGATTGACGATTTGGCGGATAAACTGGTGGCGCTGTACGCCGAGCGCGAAGTGGAGCCGGGTTTCGCGTTTCCGCCGGACACGCCCTGGCAACGTGAATTTGAAGACGCCTTTATGTATGAAGAAACGCCCGATCAGTTGCAGGCCGCGGCCGAGATCAAAGCGTCAATGGAAAAGCCGCAGCCGATGGATCGATTGCTTTGCGGCGATGTCGGCTTCGGCAAGACGGAAGTCGCGATGCGGGCCGTTTTTAAGGCGGTTATGGCGAATAAGCAGGTCGCCGTCTTAGTACCTACGACCGTGCTTTCGCAGCAGCATTATCGCACGTTTAGCGCGCGTTTGGGCCCGTTCGGCGTCAATGTGGCGGTGTTGAACCGGTTCCGCAGCGCGGCGGAGAAAAAAGAAATTTTGCGCGGCGTGAAAAATGGCACGATTGATGTGTTGATCGGCACGCACGCGCTGTTGAATAAAGCGGTGCAATTCCGCGATTTGGGACTGTTGGTAGTCGATGAAGAGCAACGGTTCGGCGTCGCGCAGAAAGAAAAGTGGAAAGCGCGCAACACGATGGTCGATGTGCTTACGCTTTCGGCGACGCCGATCCCGCGCACGCTGCATATGTCGCTTGCCGGCGTGCGCGAGCTTTCGGTGATGTATACGGCGCCGGCGGATCGTCAGCCGGTGCAAACGTATGTGGCGGAAACCTCAGACGCGATTTTGCGTGACGCGATTTTGGCGGAAGTGCAGCGCGGCGGGCAGGTCTATTTTGTGTACAATCGGATCGCGACGATTCGCGACATGGTGCGCAAGCTGGAAAGAATCGTCGGACCGTCGGTCACGTTTGATATCGCGCACGGCGCGATGTCCGGCGAAGAGCTGGAACGGGTCATGGCAGATTTTTACGCGGGCGATTTTGATGTGCTCGTCTGCACCAGCCTGATTGAAAACGGACTGGACCAGCCGAACGCCAATACCATTATCGTGTACGACGCGGATCGGCTCGGCCTCTCGCAGCTGTACCAGATGCGCGGGCGCGTGGGGCGTTCGGAGCGCAACGCGTTCGCGTATTTTCTGTATCGGCCGGATCAGATTATGAATGAGGCGGCGGAAAAACGTCTGTACGCGATTCGCGAATTTACCGAACTCGGCGCCGGGTTCAAAATCGCGATGCGTGATTTAGAAATTCGCGGCGCGGGGAATTTGCTCGGTAGTGAACAGCACGGCAATATGGTCGGCGTCGGTTTCACCACGTATACGACGATGCTCGATGAGGCGATCGCCGCCCGACAGGGCGAACGCGCGCCGCGTAAATCGGTGGCGGCGCCGCTCTTGGAACTGACCGCGGAAGCGTATATTCCGGACCGTTACATTGAAGATCCGACGCAAAAACTCGAAATGTACCGTCGTTTGGCGGAAGTGGATACGGCGGTCGAAGTGTCCGACCTGATCGACGAATTGGTGGACCGGTTCGGCACGCCGCCCACGCCGGTGGAACAATTACTGCGCGTGGCGCAGTTGCGCGTGCTCGCGGCGAAAGCCGGCATCGGCAGTATTCGCGAACTGCAAAATACGGTGGAAATCACGTGGAACCGACCGGAAGCGATGGCGACTTGGGATGTGTCCAAGGTGCCCGCGAAAGTGATGAAAAGTTTACGCTTTTTGCCAGGCGAGGTGCCGCGTGCTACAATAAATAAGTTACAGTGGAGTCATTCCGCGGTGGATTTTCTGCCGGAAATATTAGCGGCTTTTTTACAGGAAGATATTGCGCAAAGCAAGGAGTAATGTGTGAGTAAAGATACATTTATTCGCGGGGCGATGATTTTAACGATCGCGGGCATCATCGTGAAAATCATCGGCGCGGTCAACCGCATTTTGCTATCCCGCTTACTGGGCGGCGAAGGCATCGGCTTATACCAGATGGCCTATCCGATTTATTTATTGGCCTTAAGTATTTCATCGGCGGGCTTGCCGGTAGCGATCTCGATCATGGTGGCGGAAAAGAACGCGATCCGCGACTATATCGGCGCGCAACGAGTATTTAGGATCTCGTCGTTGGCGCTGACCGTCACGGGCTTTGTTTTCAGTCTGCTTTTATACGCGGGCGCGCATTGGCTGGTCGATACGGGACTGGTGCGGGATCCGCGCGCGTACTGGGCACTGGTCGCGCTTTCGCCGGCGATTTTTATCGTTACGATTGTTTCCTGTCTGCGCGGCTACTTCCAAGGCTTGCAGGAAATGAAACCGACCGCGATCAGTCAAATTTTGGAACAGTTGTTCCGCGTCGTGACCATGATCGCGTTCGCCGTTTTACTGTTGCCGTACGGTTTGGAATACGCGGCGGCGGGGGCGACGTTCGGCGCGTTCCCGGGCGCGTTGATCGCACTCGTGGCGCTGGGAATATTCTATTACCGCGATCGCCATGAACGCCGGCGCATGCTGGCCGATCAGGATACGACATTGCCGCGCGAATCGCTCAAAACGATTTTGAAACGTTTATTGGTGCTGGCGTTGCCAGTTTCCTTGGCGAATATTATGCTGCCGGTAGTGGCCAACATCGATTTATTTGTCGTGCCGCATCGCTTGGCGGTGGCGGGGTATTCGGTCGAGGAATCAACCGAACTTTTCGGATACTTGACGGGGATGGCGACATCGCTCGTGAACTTGCCGACCATTTTAACGGCATCGCTCGCCGCGAGCCTTGTGCCGGCGATTTCGGCAGCGTACATGGTGCATGATCGCGCGCAGATTTTTCGCCGCACGGATGTCGCCATGCGGATCGCCAATATTTTAACCATTCCTTCGTTTGTCGGACTTTGCGTCATCGCGACGCCGATTTCGCTCATGCTCTACGCTACACCGAACGCGGGATCGTCGATTCAAATCATGAGTTTCGGCATCTTTCTGCTGGGGGTACAGCAGGTAACGACAGGCATTTTACAAGGCATGGGGCGGACGGCGATCCCGCTCATCAATATGGTCGTGAGCGCCGCCGTAAAATTTATTTTAAACTGGACATTGACGGCGATACCGGCGCTCGGTATTGAAGGCGCCGCATGGGCGACCAACGCCGATTTCGGCGTGGCGGCGTTGTTAAATCTCTACTTCCTGCATAAATATCTTGATTACCGCATGGATTGGCAGCATACCGCGCGTATTTTCGCCGCCGCCATCGGTATGGGCGTCTTTACGTATTTCGGCTATACGAGCCTCGCGGCGGCCGTGCACAGCAATACGCTGGCGACGTTGGGCGCGATCATCATCGGCATGATCGTCTATACGGTCGGTTTGATTTTGGCGAAAGGCATCTCGTCTAAAGATGTCGCCATGCTGCCGAAAATCGGCCCGAAATTGGCGCCGATCATCGCCCGCTGGGAGCATCGCTGATGCGACACGAGCAATGGCTGCGGGAACTGGGCTGGAACCCCGCTGACGGGTATCGCATTTGCAATGAGATTCCCGCTGAACGCGTAGTGCCGATTATATTGACAGAGGAAGCGATTTCAAAATTCGCCGGCGCGCGCATTGACGGCGAGTTCCGCGCGTATCGCAGCGGCGTGTGGGAAAAACATGTTGACGCCACGCTGCCGGCAGAGAGTGAAGCGGTGGTATTGGCGCCGCGGGCGGCCGTCGCGGCGGAAGTGCTCGCTCTTTACCGCATCATGAAAACATTGCGCGGCGAAACGGGTTGCCCTTGGGATCGCAAGCAGACGCACGCGAGCCTGCGCCGTTACTTGATCGAAGAAACGCATGAAGTGTTGGACGCTATCGATCGGCGCGATATGGAACTGTTGCAAGAGGAATTGGGGGACGTTTTGTTGCAGGTCGTTTTTCACAGCGAACTGGCGGCGGAACGCGGACAATTTAATTTCGCCGACGTCGCGCGTGGCATCGCGCATAAAATGACGATTCGTCATCCGCATGTTTTTGGCGATTCGGACGGGCGAAAAGTCGATTTTTCCGATTTTGACTGGGAAAAACAGAAAAAAGTCCATAAAAAACGGCAAAATATCCTTGACGGCGTGCCTAAAGGCTTGCCAAGTCTCTTATTAGCATGTAAAATACAAGAGAAAACAGCACGCGTCGGCTTTGATTGGTCGTCGGTTGGTCCCGCATTGGAAAAGTTGACAGAAGAATGGCAGGAAGTCCGTGAAGCTCTTTCTGAAGAAAGCCCAACTCATTTAGAAGAAGAGTGCGGCGATGTCCTCTTTGCGACTGTCAATGTTCTCCGTCATCTGGGAGTAGAGCCCGAAACCGCGTTGCGGCGGGCGAACGCCAAATATGTTGAACGCTTTCATTTCATCGAAGAGCGGCTCCGTAGGATGAACAAATCTTGGGACACAACGACTCCGGAAGAGTTGAATACGTACTGGAATGACGCTAAAGCGCAACTGGCGCGGCGTGGCGTAACGGGTTCACCGTTCGAGTGAGTTCGCAACGCGGACTCTAATCAAGAGGAGGGTTCATTATGAACAAAACAGAATTGATTGCTAATGTTGCCGAGATGTCGGAGATTACGAAAAAGGATGCCGAAAAAGTCGTAAAAGCGATGTTCGAATGCATCAGCGAAACCTTGGCTAAAGGCGAAAAAGTACAGATCATCGGTTTCGGTACGTTCGAAGTTCGCGAACGCAAAGCTCGTGAAGGCCACAACCCGTCTAACCCGAAACAGAAAATTAAAATTCCGGCTTCCAAGAGCCCGGCTTTCAAAGCTGGTAAACAGCTCAAAGAACGCGTTAACGTAAAACCGGCTAAAAAAGCTCGCAGAAAATAAGATACGTTCATAAAATAACGTATAAAATAACTCCCCGGCAATGCTTGGGGAGTTATTTTAGTATATAAAGTCCGTGACTATATAAAAAATAATGATTAAAATGCAAATCAATAGGATTTACATTTGACACCCGATTTTACCTGTGCTACTATATACACAAGTTCAGATTGATCTATAGGTGCCGAAAGGCCATAGAGGGAAGCCGGTGCGAATCCGGCACGGTCCCGCCACTGTAAAGCGGAGCGAGTTCCAAAAGCCACTGGGAAACCGGGAAGGCGGAGCAAGCGATGAAGCGAAGTCAGGAGACCTGCCTATGGGAAGTTTCCGTTTGACCTACGAGCGATAGGGAAGGAGAATACGAGCGATCACGCCGTGTCTCTTTGCCTACGCAAAGAGCTTTTTTAATTGCATATTTCCGTATGGATGCCGAAAGGCCATGAGGGAAGCCGGTGCGAATCCGGCGCGGTCCCGCCACTGTGAAGCGGAGCGAGTTCCAAAAGCCACTGGGAAACCGGGAAGGCGGAGCAAGCGATGATGCGAAGTCAGGAGACCTGTCCATATGCAGCACCCGTCAGACTCACGAGCGATGAGAAGGGGAGATTTGTTCTCTTCGCGTTGTGAGAGAACATTTTTTTCTTGGTAACTTGCTCTTAGGGGCAGTTATATAAAAGGATCTCAGGATCCGGTAACAAGATATATTGGCCTATGTTTTGTTACATCCATCTCCTTGTGAAGAGGATACTGACAGGGAACAGTATTCTCTTCCCTCCTTTGTTAATCATGTCATGTGTAATAATAATGATTCATCCCCCCACCCGGCAGAGGAAACTCTGCCTCTTTTTTTGTCATATTATAGACAAATAAAAGAGATGCTTTTATTGCTATGCGATATAAAAAGCAAATGCGGAAGATACGCACGAAGATTAAACGGCTCAATAACGCCAAATATTGACGGATGATGAATTCGTAGTATACAATAATCGCATACCCTTTGAACGCGGTTTATTTCCGCGGAACGCTTGCGAGAGTGGCGGAATGGCAGACGCACCAGATTTAGGATCTGGCGCCTTCGGGCGTGGGGGTTCAAGTCCCTTCTCTCGCACCATCTCTTTTTTAGGGTTTTCTACGATTTCACAGTGTTTTAAATGCTCATGATTGACCGTCGGGAGCCTTTTGTTTGGGCGTTTTACAGTTTTGTAGAGTTTCAGACGGTTGCGAGGCTGTGCCCATTTTTTGCCCCTTTTTTCAGTCGTGCCCCTTTTCATAAAAAATGGATAATAAAAGAGAGCCGGTTACATGCCGGCTCTTATTTTTTCTATCGCGTTGATGACAACTTCTTTTTGCGTCTTAGTGACGTGAGTATATATTTCCATGGTCGTTTTCATGGAAGAGTGCCCGACGCGTTCCATGACGGCTTTTATCGGAACGCCAGCCGCCAGAAGTAAACTGACGTGTGTATGCCGGAAGACGTGAGTGGATAAGTTGTCGGCGCAGCTGATTTTTTGCAGGTAGCGGTTTGCTTCACGAAGGCTAAACGGAGTGCCGCGGGCAGTGGTAAAAATATATCCGTAGTTTTCATAACCTTTCCACCAGCGATATAAGCGGGTATTATCGGCGATGAAATATTCGATAATCGTAACGGCGCGGCTGTCTAGTGCTACATCTCGGTAAGACGCGCTCGTTTTCGGCGTGCCGCGCTGTTTTGGGTGCCCGTTCGGTAAAAAGGGGAGAATTGTGCCGTTTATGTTGATTTTAGCCCCTTCTCGGTCGTAGTCCTGCACGCGCAGGGCGGCAAGCTCGCCGAAACGCAGACCCGTTAGCGACATAAACTCTATCGCCATTCCCATACGATAATGCATCGATTTTAGCTCGTCTAATACGGCTTTGAGTTGGTCGGCATCCAGAAATTTATATTTTTGCTTGGCGGCGTCTTCCGGCGTGTTTGGCTGTCGTTGTACCTCAATATCTTCTAAATAGGCGATATCCTTCACGTAGCCCATTTTACGCGCGAACCGGATGATTGACCGGAATGTATCGGCGTGCTTGGCGATATACGCGCGTTTAAGCCCGCGCCCTTGCAAGTCGTTAATGCCTTGTTGGATCATAGGCAGCTTGATCTCGCTTACCAGTACGTCCGGCGGAAGCATACGAATAAGCCGGTTGATTATACCGTTGATGTTGCGGCGGGTGGAGATCTTAAGAGCGGGAGCCCTGTACTTTTCATACTCACGCGCGGCTTGTTCAAAAGTGACGCGGGTGTACGATGTATCAGAAAGTTTCGCGTTTATTTTAGCCGCCAACATTGCGGTTGCGTGTTTAATAGCAGGCCGTGAACAAGTAGGCAGTGTGACAGATGTTTTACGGCGCTTACCCGTGTTCGGGTCGACATACCGTTCACAGTAGCGATATGCGGCGGTACCGTCTTGTAGTGTTTGTTCTTCTATCCACATAAAAATACCTCCTTTGGCACGAGAAACTAAGCCGGGAGGTGTGGTATAATAACAGTGTTCTTGGTAGGCCTCCGGGCTTACTTGCCCGTCATCGTGTTGGTAGCACGGTGACGGGTGTTTTTTTGTTTTAGTTTATGGGACATTACTTGAAAGCTACTTGAAAGTTACTCGAAAGTTACTCGAAAGCTACTCGAAAGCTTACTCGACGGCTATTTGAAGGCTTACTCGAAAGTTACTCGAAAGTTACTCGAAAGCTACTCGAAAGCTACTCGAAAGCTACTCGAAAGCTACTCGAAAGAAAGCTAGCGAATTATTGTATAATATTGCTTTGGGTCTGTTACTGAATTACCGTGCCAAGCAATGGCTCGCTTATTTACAAGTGCTTTTAATATTTTTCTGGCAGTGACCGCACTCACCTGGGTAACTCTTTGTGCTGTTTGAGTGTTTATTTGTTCGTTACTATAAAGGTAGGAGAGTATTTTTCTTTCATTTTCGCTGAACTCTTCAAACTCTAACAATTCTTCCAACCTGCTTACGCGATCATCTATTCGCAACTGGCGGGCAATATGATTATTTTCGAGCGTTAATTGTACTGCTTGGTGGTGAGGCTCACTGTATTCAGGGGCTTTTAAGTATAAATCTTGCATTTCATCATAAATACGGTTTACCCCTTCATTAAGCTCGCGTACCCAACCAAATTCGGTGAGTGCTCGCGCCAAGCGCGGGTTCCGTGAATATCGCGTGTATCGCATATTAGCCAACGTAACAATGTTGGGCAATGCGCCGGGGCTAAAAATTTCAAGGCGGTCATCGTACATTTTTACTCGAACATAGTCTCCGCGGATTGAATAGTCACGGTGAACAAGAGCGTTGACAATGCCTTCAAACCAGGCAAATTCTGGGTATTCTGGAACAATACTAAACCGCCCGTCACTGCCCAGAGATTGGAACTCTCTCAGCTGTGCGGCGATGGCAGGCTTGGATTGTCGAATAATATGGGGGATGGGGCCTTCAAAATCTTGATCTTTTACGATGTTCAATCTTACTCCGGTTTCTGGCTTGGTGCCATTATAACGTAAAAAACGCAGCCGGGATTGAGGTAAGTATAGGGAAGCATTTTTAGCAAACAGCAACGCGCCGGCGACTGTTAAACATCCTTTTTTAAGAAATCCTCGAGCTTCCAGAACTTGTGCAGTACTTATATGTGATGGGGAAGCAATATGATTCTTGTATTCTTCAATCAAACTTTCATCTAAGTCGGCTAATGATGTATCCCTAAGGATGCGATCTTCAAATATACGCTCGCCTTTTGCATATTCTAATTGCTTTATTTTACTGAATGATTGTTTGACGCTTTTATCCCCGATACGCAAATAGACATCTTCATTTCTGCTTTTTATGACGGTGTCTGTTGATACATCTATATGAAGCAGAATAATCGTGTGCTTAATGCCGTTAATTTCCTGGTCTATAGTTTCATAATAAATTTCAGGTTGCGGGCTAATTCCTTCTAAGACGGCAAGTCGATATTCGTCTACGCTATGATTGAGAAAAGGAGTGTTTTCTGATAAGCTTCCGTCGTCTTCAATGCCGATAGCTAGTATGCCACCCTCCGCGTTTGCGAATGCGATTACATGCGGCAAAATATCCTTTGGCTTGATTCGGGCGCTCTTTCGCTCAAAGTACTGGCTTTCCGGTTGGCACAAAAGATCGCTTATTTTGTATTCGCGCATTGGATTCACCTTTCGTAAAATCAAATGTTGTTTTTTATATGAGCAATAATTAACTGTATTCGACATCACTTTTCTGCGCCTGCAGCCAAACAGTATGATGCTCCCTGGATATAATGTCCCCAATCTGAGAGGGGAGGCGGGGTCTAGCATCTCCGCCTTTTAATTCTATCTTGCTACGAGCCTGGAGTGCTTGCCATTTATACTCCCGCATATCCGTCAGAGCGTTAGCAAGTTCAGTGTCATAGTGAGAGTTGTATTTCGGGTAGACTTTTACATGTTTATAGTGCAGGTAAGCTTCCGTTGCGTACCCGGCAGATTCCTTGGAAAGATCAAAGGATCGATATAAGGAATAAATATTTAGATAGTTTATGGGGAGCTCAAGCTGCCACGCAAAGTAGTCAATCAGCGCCCTTGGTGCCGCAAGCTCCTTAGCAAAGTAGTTAGCTTCCTCTTCAAAGATTTTTTTATCACTAGTGGACCAGAAGTCGTGAAGCTGCGGGTGTTGCATTATAAAGTGCCCGATTTCGTGAAAAATACCAAATTTTTTTCTGGGGGGATAGGTTCGCTCGTTGTAATAAAGATAGGCCCTTTCTGTGTCTTTCTTATAATACAAGGCGGCCTCCATAGAGCCGACATATGTCGGAACTAACAACGGGCTAATATTATTATCCTGACTAAATTGCCGATAAGTATTGGTGATTAAACCATATTGGTCGCGCAAGAATTGAAAAAGCTCACGCGGTGAAATAATTAAATTCGGAGAAAGGGCGAGTCGAAGTCGAGCGACTTCTTGATCAATTAAATAATAGCGTGGCTGGCGTATGGGGCGTTTATTCGTTGAAATCGTCATCATCAGGCATATCCTCCGTGGGTTCTGCAGGTTCAAATATTTTTAGTAATGCCGCTACTTTATCCGGGGACTTAATCGCAAGCCTATTTAGCCGTATGACGTTGTTCTTTGCTTTCTCATCCGAAATGTTTTGCACTTCTTCTGCCATTTTAGTAACTTCCGGGTCAATGCGGTCGGAGGGAGCAACGGGTTTATCTTCAGGATCGTCCCAACCCATAATAACTGCGGGGCTGATTTTTAGTGCCTTGGATAGGGCCACAATACGGTCGCGGCGCATGTTGGCAATATCTCCCGATTCCCACCGTGAGATCGTTGCCGCGGATACGCCGACTTTTGCTGCGACATCTTCTAGGGTCAAGCCTAGACTGAGTCGCCTAGCTTTTAGAATATCTTTTATTTTCATTAAGCACACCGCCCTTATTAGTATGTTGTGTTCATAGTGTAGCACTTATTTTGCTTTTACGCAAATATATTCGTAATTACCGCTTGACATTTGCGAAAAGGTAAGATAACATAAAATTACGGAAACGCAAAAAGGCAGAAAGGAGGTGCGGAATGGATAAAAACAAATTCAAATATTTTGCCGCATCAAAAGGCATTACTTTGCACGATCTTGCAGAGGAGATGGATATGCATCCGGCCACGTTAAGCAAGAAGTTATCGGGGGGTTCTGAGTTTACGAGAAAAGAGATTCAGAAATATCAAGCGGCAACCGACACTACACCATATCTTTTTATATAGGTTTCCGTAGGTTTTCATACGTGTTCAAAATGGGTATAATCGCCGTAACAATAACGTTTGCGGCGTTTTTTTAATTTCCTTTAGTTTTCGTAAGTTTGCACGAGCTTGCCCTTTTTTGTTTTTCGCTGATTTTTATCCGTTTTTGCAGGTCAAAACATGAGAAAGCCTTTAGGTATAACATTTTGGCCAACAAAAAAAGAGGCAGCATCTGCTGCCTCTTTTTATTTTATTGCGGTTTGACTAAGACGCCGAACGGCGTTTCTTTATAGACGTCGGTGTCCAGCACTTCGGTCGCGTAGCGATCATAATCAAAATGTTTGTACACATACTCCAAGGTTTCTTTGTCCTCGGGATCTTTCACCAAGGATGTTTTTGGCATTTTCTGTAAAATATTGTACGCGGCGCCGTCTAAAGTGCTTTTGTAGAAGAAATCGAAAAGACATGTGACCATCATGTCATCCGCTTCGGCGGGGTCCATATCCTCATCGGGATAGATGTGCAGGTAGGCGAGCCATTCGGCGAGCAGGCGGTCATCGGTGAGCAGCGTTTCCGACAAACGATTCTTATGCGTTTCACGGTAGGCGAAAAGCGCTTTCGTCAGGTTGGCTTCGTCGACGGTGAGGTCGTGTTCGGGAACGGTGTCTTGTAAATACCTGCGAGCGAGTTCGGTCAGATTGTCTTGGTTCATGGCAGTCTCCCTTACGAGAACAGTAATGATGTAAAAACAGAGCGAATGATGTCGGATATTTCCATACGTGTATTATAGCAGCATTTCTCCCCATTTTATGCGGTAAGGTTGTCTGCGTAAGGCGCGGGACATGTCGCGCTACCATAGCGGCCAACGGAAGCGCATGTATACATTACACATAGCGCTGACGGTTGTGTTTTGGGGGAAGATTATTTACAATGGACGTAATGACTTAGAGGAGGGAACGATATGACGCAACAGCAAGAGACGATTCGTAAATTTAAAAGCGTACTGGTCGCCAATCGCGGTGAAATTGCGATTCGTGTCTTTCGCGCATGTAATGAGCTGGGCATTCGCACGGTCGCGGTCTACTCGAAAGAGGACTCGCTTTCCCTGCATCGCAATCGCGCCGATGAGGCGTACTTGGTAGGGAAAGATAAATCAGCGATTGACGCGTATTTGGATATCGAAGATATTATTCGCGTCGCTAAAGAGCAGGAAGTCGACGCGATTCATCCGGGCTACGGCTTTTTAGCGGAAAATCCTGAATTCGCACGGCGTTGCGAGGCGGAAGGGATTCGTTTTATCGGTCCGCGTCCGGAACATTTGGAAATGTTCGGTGATAAGATCAATGCGCGCAAGCAGGCCGAAGACGCCGGTATCAAAATGGTGCCGGGGAGCGACGGCCCGGTAGAAAGCGCGGAGGACGTCAAGGCGTTCGCGGAAAAAGTCGGTTTGCCGATCATCATCAAAGCGGTCTACGGCGGCGGCGGGCGCGGCATGCGCGTTGTCGAACGTTTGGAAGATATTGAGGAAGCGTTTGAACGCTCAACGTCGGAGGCGCAAATCAGCTTCGGTAACGGCGCGGTGTATCTCGAAAAGTACATTCGCAATCCGAAGCATATTGAGGTTCAAATTTTGGGCGACAACAAAGGTAATGTCGTGCATTTGTTTGAACGTGACTGCTCGATCCAGCGCCGCCACCAGAAAGTGGTGGAAATCGCTCCGGCCTTCGCGTTGCCGTTGGAGTTACGCGAGAAGATCTGCGAAGCGGCCGTGCGGTTGATGAAAAATGTCAATTACGTCAATTCAGGCACGGTGGAATTTTTGGTCGCGCCCGAAGGTGAATTTTATTTCATCGAAGTCAATCCGCGTATCCAGGTCGAGCATACCGTGACGGAAATGATCACGGATATCGACATCGTTCAGACGCAAATTATGATTGCGGAAGGATACAATTTCGCCGATCCGGAAATCGGGATTCCCGAGCAGGATAAAATCGAGCATCACGGTAATGCCATTCAATGCCGGATCACGACGGAAGATCCGGAAAATCATTTCTTCCCGGATACGGGGAAAGTTATCGCTTACCGCAGCGGCGGCGGCTTCGGCATTCGGCTGGATGCCGGCACGGCATACACCGGCGCGGTCATCACTCCGTACTATGATTCCTTGTTGGTGAAAGCGACCACGCATGCGCTGACGCATGCGCTGGCGGTGAAAAAGATGGCGCGCGTACTGCGGGAGTTCCGCGTGCGCGGTGTGAAAACGAATATTTATTTCCTGCTGAATTTGCTGGCGGCTCCGGAATTTTTAGACGGAACGTATGATGTGAATTTCCTTGATTCTCATCCGGAACTGTTCGAGTTGCCGAAACCGAAAGATCGCGGCACGAAATTGTTGCGCTACATCGCGGATACGACGGTCAACGGTTACGCGCATGAAGGACCGCAAAACAAACCGGATTTCCCCGAACTCGCGTTTCCGGAAGCGAACGGGCCTGCGCCGCGCGGCACAAAGCAGCTGCTCGATGAAATGGGACCCGAGAAATTCGCTAAATGGGTACAGGAGCAAAAGGAAGTATTCTTTACGGATACCACGTATCGTGACGCGCACCAGTCGCTGTTCGCGACGCGTTTGCGCAGCTACGATATTTTAGGCGCGATCGGCGCGACGGCGCGTCGTTTACCGCAACTGTTTTCCTTTGAGAATTGGGGCGGCGCGACGTTTGATGTGGCGTATCGTTTCTTGGATGAAAGTCCCTGGGATCGTTTGCGTCGCATGCGCGAAGCGGCGCCGAATATTTTGTTCCAGATGCTTACACGCGGCGCGAATACGGTAGGCTATACGAATTATGACGAAACCGTTATTCGCCACTTCATCGCGCAGGCGGCGGAACACGGCGTCGATGTTTTCCGTATCTTTGACTGCCTGAACAATCTGGATCATATGACGATTACGATTGATGAGGTGCGCAAGCAAAATAAACTCGCGGAAGTGGCGCTTTGCTACACGGGCGACCTGCTTGATAAAAAACGGCAGAAATACGATCTCGCTTACTATGTGAAAATGGCGAAAGAATGCGCGGCCGCCGGCGCTCACATGATCGCCATTAAAGATATGGCGGGGCTCATTAAGCCGGAAGCCGCCTACGCGTTGACGGCGGCGATCAAAGATGCGGTCGATTTACCGCTGCATCTGCACTCGCATGAGGGCGCGGGAAATATGATTTATTCCTACGCGAAAGCGGTTGACGCGGGCATTGATATCATCGATCTCGCGATGCCGGCATTTTCCAACGGCACGAGTCAGCCTTCGATGTCCACCATGTGGTACGCGCTGTCCGATCATCCGCGGCAGCCGAAGTTGGATATTCGCGCGGTGGAAGAATTGAACCAGTATTGGGAAGGCGTACGACCGTACTATCGCGGTGTCGATCATACCTCGTCGTATCCGAACACCACGGTTTACATGCATGAAATGCCGGGCGGACAGTTCTCGAACTTGCGGCAGCAGGCGGCGGCCGTCGGTCTCGGTGATCGCTGGAACGAGGTTTGTGAACGGTACGCCGAAGTGAATATGATGTTCGGCGATATCATCAAAGTCACGCCGTCGTCGAAAGTCGTCGGTGATATGGCGTTGTTCATGGTGCAGAACGGTTTGCATGAACGGGATATCTATGAGCGCGGCAATACGTTGAGTTATCCGAAGTCGGTTATCGAATTTTTCGAAGGCAAGTTGGGCACGCCGTACGGCGGTTTTCCGGAAAAATTACGCAACGTGATTCTGCGCGGTCGCGTGCCGGAAGGCGAACCGGTGCCGGCTCCGGTCGATTTGGCGAAAGTCAAGGAAGAGATGACGGAAAAAGGTTTGCCGACGCGACCGGAAGATGTCTCGGCTTATACCATTTATCCCGATGTCTTCAGCCAATACGCCGATCGCTATGAAAAATACGGTGATTTGTCCGTTTTGGATACGCCGACGTTCTTCTTCGGCATGACCCGCGGCGAAGAAATTCGCACGACGATTGAAAAAGGCAAGACGCTGGTCATTCGGCTGATGAGTATTCATCAACCGGACGAAAAAGGCAATCGCGTGGTGCAGTTTGAGTTGAACGGCATGCCGCGTGAAGTCGTCGTTCATGATAATAATCTGGAAACGACAATGACGGGCGGGCGCAAAGCCGAAAAATCCAATCCGGGCGAAGTCGGCGCGACGCTTTCCGGTTCGGTTGTTAAAGTTCTTGTGAACTTGGGTGATGCCGTGGAAAAAGGCGATCCTTTAGTCGTTACCGAAGCGATGAAGATGGAAACGAGCATTACCGCGCCGATCAGCGGCAATGTGGGCGATATCCTCGTCAAAGCGGGTTCGCGTATCGAATCCGGCGATTTGCTGATCGTGATTGAATAATGAAAGAGTGTCAAGCAAAAAGCTTGACACTCTTTTTCTCTCTTGCTATAATAAGCGGGTAAGAGAGGGCTGCGATGGAACTCAAAAAACTCGTTTGGCATGGGGAATTACTTGCCACTTACGGCGCATTGCTCGCCGAACGTCCCCGTCAATGTATGGAATTATATTATAACGATGACTATACGCTGGCTGAGATTGCGGACCGTTTAGGCGTGTCGCGGCAGGCGGTGCATGATAATTTGCAGCGCGCGTTGCGCGATTTGGAGCAATACGAAGCGGCGCTGAAACTGGTCGAAGACCAAAAGCGGCGGCGCGAAGTCATGGCGCGCATGGAAGGTGATTTACCCCCGGCGTTTCTGCAAAAATGGCAGACGGAGTGGAAGATATTGAGCGGAAAGGAGAGCACATGGCATTTGAAGGTTTAGGCGAAAAGCTGCAACAGGCATTTGCGGATTTGCGCGGCAAGGGAAAACTTTCCGAACGCGATATCGACGCGGCTCTGCGTGAGATACGACGTGCCCTCTTGGAAGCGGACGTCAATTTCAAAGTCGCTAAAGATTTTATCGCCAACGTTCGCACCAAAGCGATGGGTGAGGAAGTATTCGGCAGTTTGAAGCCGGATCAGACGGTGATCAAAATCGTTCGCGATGAATTGACCGAGCTTTTGGGCGGCACCAGCAGTAAGCTGATGTTGAGTTCCAACGGCGTGACGGTCATCATGCTTGTCGGCTTGCAAGGCGCCGGTAAGACGACGACCGCCGGTAAGCTCGCGCTCATGCTCAAGAAAAAAGGGCGCAAGCCGTTATTGGCCGCCTGTGACGTGTACCGTCCGGCCGCGATCAAACAGCTGCAGGTACTCGGTGAACAAATCGATATCCCGGTTTTCCGCATGGATGAGAAAGTCGATCCCGTACGGATTGCCAAGTACGCTTTGCAAACGGCGAAATCGTACGGTCAGGACGTATTGATTTTGGATACGGCGGGCCGCTTACATATTGATGAAAAATTGATGGCCGAGCTGCAAAATATTAAAGCGGAAGTACATCCGCACGAAATTTTGCTCGTGCTCGACTCCATGACTGGTCAAGACGCGGTCACGACGGCGCAGGCGTTCGATGAAACGCTCGGCATCGACGGCACCATTCTGACGAAGATGGACGGCGATGCGCGCGGCGGCGCGGCGTTGTCTATCAAGGCGGTCACCGGCAAACCGATCAAATTGATCGGCGTCAGCGAAAAACTCGCCGACGGTTTGGAAGAATTTTATCCGGATCGCATGGCGGGACGCATTTTGGACCTCGGCGATTTGCAGAGTCTGCTCGAAAAAGCGCAACGCGAATTCGATGAAGACGAAGCCAAACGCATGCAGGAACAAATGGTCGCCGGCCAGTTCACGATGGATGATTTCCTCAATCAGCTGAATCAGATTCGGCGTCTCGGCTCGTTCCAGAGTATTCTCGGCATGATCCCGGGCATGGGGAAATTCAAAGACCAACTGAAAGATGTGGATTTGGAAGGCGGCGAGATTAAAAAGATCGAAGCCATCATTCAGTCCATGACATTGAAAGAACGACAGGAACCGGGCATTTTGAACGGCAGCCGCCGTAAACGCATCGCGCAAGGCTCGGGAACGCGTGTGCAAGATGTCAATCGTTTCGTCAAGCAGTTCATGGAAATGCGCAAGATGATGAAGCGGATGAAGCGTTTCAATAAAAATAAGAATACAAAAGGCGGGTTCAACTTGCCTTTTATGCCTAAATAAGATTACTTCATAAGGAGGTGAAAGAACAGATGTTAAAAATTCGTTTAACCCGTCGCGGCGCGAAAAAAGTCCCGTTCTACCGTATTGTAGTCATGGAATCTTCGCTCCCGCAGAGTGGTCGTCCGGCCGACACGATCGGTTACTACGACTCGGTCAAACAACCGGCGGAGCTCAAAATTGACGAAGAAAAAGCGTTGGTATGGCTTGCTAAAGGCGCCCAGCCGACGGATACCGTACGCACATTGTTCCGGCAACAAGGCATCATGGCTAAATTTGCCGAACTGAAAAAGTAAGCGAGGCGATTAGCATGCAAGAATTGGTCACGGTAATTGCCAAAGCGCTGGTCCGCAATCCCGACGCTGTGCGCGTTGACGTTGTCACCAAAGGAGATCTCGAAGTGTATAAATTGCACGTCGCTCCGGAAGATATGGGCAAAGTCATCGGTCGTCAGGGTCGGATTGCCAAGGCGCTGCGCACGGTAGTGCGCGCAGGTGCCATTAAGGAAAACAAAAAAGTTACAGTCGATATCGTCTAGGAGGCAATATGGAAGAAATGATTCTTCGCTGCCCCGTTTTGATCAAGTCCAAGGTCACGCAGGCATTGAAAGACAACATGCTGCGCGAAGTGCAAACCAACTTGGGCCAGGTCGAACAAGAATTGCAGCAGATCGAATTTCAGGCCAAACGCCTGTTAACCGAGCAGGCTCGCATTGATGCACAGGGTCTGATCAATTTGCGTGCGCAGATTGAACAGAATAAAGACAAACTGATGCAGATGAAAGCGAAGCTTACCGAAGAGCAAAAACGCATCAGCGAGCTCGAAATGGGCGCGGAAATTCCGCGCGGCCAAATGGAGCAGACCGTTACTGTCAAAGTCGGCGACGACTTGAATAAGTACATGGGAGCAGAAATTTTGCTGGAAGACGGCAAAATTATCGCGTTTCGCAACTGATGTCTACGGATATGCTGGTGGTCGGCCGGATCGTCGCCGCGCATGGAGTGCGCGGTGAGGTACGGCTGAAACCGGACACGGACCGACCGGAGATGTTGACGGCGTTGCCGCATCTTTACTTGGGCGGCAACCGTTACCAAATCCAAAGTGCGCGTTTTCATAAACAAATGCTGATTGTGCAGTTCAAAGGCATCACTGACCGCAACGCGGCGGATGCGTTAATCGGCCTTTGGGCGGAACTTCCTCGCGAAGAACTGCCGCCGCGCGCGCAAGGACAATTTTATATTGTCGATTTGGTCGGCATGGAAGTCGTCACCGAAAGCGGCACCGTGCTCGGTACCTTGCAGGATGTTTTACAGCCGGGAGCCAACGATGTGTTTGTCGTGCGCGGTGAATGCGAAGAAATTCTCGTTCCGGCGCTGAAACGTGTTGTGAGTGACATCGATCTCGATGCCAAACGACTCACGGTGACCGACGAGTTCTGGGCGAACTATCATGAAAATTGATATTGTCACGCTCTTTCCGGAATTTGCCGATGCTTTTTTTTCTCATAGCATTATTTCGCGAGCCCGCCAAGCGGGCTATTTGACGTTAGGTACAGTCAATCCGCGCGATTTTACGGATAATAAATTCCGGCACGTCGATGATACGCCATACGGCGGCGGCAACGGCATGCTGCTGCAAGCCGAGCCGATCTTTAAAGCGGTCGAGAGCGTTTTGCCGCAAAAAACGCCTGACGCCCGCGTGATTTTACTCAGTCCGACCGGCTCGCCTTTTACGCAAAAAAAGGCGAGCGAGCTGACGAGATACGAGCACTTGGTACTCGTCTGCGGTCATTATGAGGGCATTGACGCGCGCGTGGAAGATCATCTGGTCGACGAAAGCATTTCCATCGGCGACTACGTGCTCACGGGCGGAGAATTGCCCGCGTTCATTGTGGCGGACGCCGTGGCGCGTTTGCTGCCGGGAGTTCTCGGCACGCACGCCAGCGCGTTTGATGAATCGTTCATCGAGGGCACATTGGAATATCCGCAGTATACGAAGCCGGCGGAATTTCGCGGGTATAAAGTACCGGAAATATTGCTGTCGGGTCATCACGCCAATATCGCGCGGTGGCGTCGCAAGCAATCATTGTTGCGCACGCGTGAGCGCCGTCCCGATTTATGGCGAAAACTGGTATTAAGCGATACCGACCGAAAATTACTGGCAGAGGAAGATACTTGATGGCGCATTTTTCTATCGGACTTGTCCATTATCCTATTTATAATAAACACGGCGACATCATCACAACGGCGCTGACCAACTATGATATTCACGACTTGGCGCGGTCAGCGACGACTTACGGCGTGGAAAATTATTATATTATCCATCCGAACTTTGCCCAGCGCAAGCTGGCCGAGGAAATCATGGAGCATTGGCAGACCGGGTTCGGCAGTACCTATAATCCGGATCGCAAAGACGCCTTCGCCCATGTTAAGCTTCGTGAAAATCTCGCGCAAGTACGGGAAGAAATTCATCGCGAAACGGGGCATCCGCCGCAAATCATTACCACGGATGCGCGTACTTACCCCAATACCGTCACATACCGGCAGGTACGGGAATGGTTGCAAACCACCGACAACTCATACTTGCTGCTTTTCGGTACGGGGTACGGCATGACGAAAGAAGCCATGCAATCGTTCGATTATATTTTAGAGCCGATTTACGGCGCCGGCGCTTACAATCATTTGAGCGTACGGTCCGCGGCCGCCATCATGTTGGACCGCCTTTGCGGAACCGAATGGTGGCAAGCATAAGGGGGAATTTTCATGTCCGGACACTCTAAATGGTCCAACATTAAACATAAAAAAGGTAAAAACGACGCCATTCGCGCTAAAATTACGACGAAAATCGGTAAGGAAATTACCGTAGCCGCTCGCTTGGGCGGCGCCGATCCGACCGGTAACATGCGTTTGAAACTCGCCTTGCAGAAGGCGCGTGAAAACAACGTTCCGAAAGACAACATTCAGCGCGCCATCCAGAAAGGGATCGGCGCCACCGACGGCGGCGACTACGAAGAAATTACCTACGAAGGTTACGGCCCGTCCGGCGTCGCTCTTGTGGTCGAAGTCATGACCGATAATCGCAACCGCGCGGCGGCTGACGTACGCCATGCCTTCTCCAAGCACGGCGGCAACCTCGGTGAATCCGGCAGCGTCACCTGGATGTTTAAACGTAAAGGCGTGTTCGTTCTCCCGGGCGATGCCGGTGATGAGGAAGAACTCATGATGATGGCGCTTGACGCCGGCGCGGAAGACTTCAAAAATGATGAAGACGACTATGAAGTATTAACGACTCCGGAAAATTACGATGCCGTCGAAAAGGCATTTCAAGACGCCGATATTGAAATGACGATCAGCAAAATCACCATGGTGCCCGACACCACCATCGCCTTAGACGGCGATGACGCCCGCAAAATGCAAAATCTGCTGGACGCGTTGGATGATCTTGACGATGTCAAAGACGTTTACAGCAACGCGGAACTGCCCGACGACGAAGAGGAAGAATAATAGAAGCAAAAAAAGACGATGCGAGCGCATCGTCTTTTTTATTTTACAAAATAGATTGGCAATTATAATAAAGCGCGTCAAGATATGAAACATAAAATGCAGCCACTAAAAAAACACTCCGAAGAGTGCTTTTAGCCTACATAGGCAGAGCCCCGAAGGGCGATGTGGATAAATTTTTATTTGTACTCATAGTACCATGCATATAAAACAGTTGAAAGGCAAAAAAATGAAGATGCTGGTCAGGAAGAAAAGTATCTTCACTTTATCAGATGAGAAAATGTATGTACACGGGAAAATCTATCGACCAACTTTCCTTATTGTGTGATACCGACAATAGCATCTGCGCTACGTACCCTATCTGCCCGGGGCGTACACTTCAAAGGGACGTTTTGACAATACCGTACTATGCAGGTAGTTGGTAATAGCATATGTCGAGTATTGCTTGTTCCGCTCGCAACCGATTTCGTGTGCAGCTTTGACGAGAATACAATTGAGTTTGGAAATAAAAGCATGCAAACGCTATTGAAAATCATTTTCATAAATGGTATAATATGCAAGAATCAGTTCTGTACTCGAGCAAAGGTCGGTTGTATTATATCCTTACCTCTCTCAAACTATCGCCGCAAGGCGGGGCGGACTTTGCTCTGACGTTCGGGAAAATAAAGGAGGACATGTATGAAAATTAGTTGGAAACAGATCGCGACAGGTATGCTTGCGGTGATGATGTTGGTGTTGGTCGGTTGTGGCGGTACCAAAGATGATACGCATGCGGCCGCTCCGGGCAAATTAAAAGTGGTAGCGACGACGACGATGCTCGCGGATTTGAGCCGTCAGATCGGTGGCGATGCGGTAGAAGTAACCGGCTTAATGGGGCCGGGGGTGGATCCGCATTTGTATCAAGCCAGCGCCGGGGATGTCAAAGTGATGACGGATGCCGACGTCGTTGTATATAACGGCTTGCATTTGGAAGGTAAGATGGGTGAAATCTTCAGTAAGCTGAAACAGGATAAAAAGGCTACTATTTGTGTAGCAAACAACTTAGATCCGTCGACATTGCTTCAATATGAAGATGATGACGGAGTGCAGGCTACCGACCCGCATATCTGGTTTGACGTGAAGAACTGGATGCTGGCGGCGGAAGAAGTGTGCAAAGGATTGGCCGCGAAAGATCCGGCACACAAAGATTTGTACAAAGCCAATTATGAAAAATATTTGGCAGAGCTGAAAAAAGCGGACGAATATGTGGCCAAACGTGCCGCGGAAATCCCGCAGGAGCGTCGCGTTCTCGTCACGGCACATGACGCATTCCAATACTTTGCTCGGGCGTACGGATTTACGGTCAAAGGTTTACAGGGGGTCAGCACGGAAGCGGAAGCAGGCGCGATTGACGTTCGTGAATTGTCCGACTTCATCGTGGCGCACCAGATCCGTTCGATTTTCGTCGAATCATCCGTTCCGCATAAAACCATTGAGGCGGTGCAGGAAGCTTGCAAGGCAAAAGGTTGGGACGTAAAGATCGGCGGCGAATTGTATTCTGATTCGTGCGGCGCGCCGGGTACGCCGGGTGGCGATTATATCGGTATGGTCAAAGAAAATATCGATACTATTGTTACGGGCCTGAAATAATATCGACGGCGGGTGCGGAGAGAGCGCCCGCCTTTTTGTTATTAAGATACATGAAGGGGGATTCATATGGAGTGGGCGGTAGAAGTCGAGGACATGACCGTTGCCTATGATGAACGACCGGTTCTTTGGGATGTGGATATGCAGATTCCAAAAGGATCGCTTGCGGCGATTGTCGGGCCGAACGGTGCGGGAAAATCGACGTTGATCAAGGCGATATTGGGATTGTTGACTAAAATTTCCGGTTCGGTCAAATTTTATTTAGACGGTCGGTTGGCCGTGTCGCGCGATGATTTCAAGCGGATTGCCTATGTGCCGCAGAGCGGCAGTGTAGACTGGGATTTCCCGACGACGGTACTGGATGTCGTACTAATGGGACGTTACGGTCATCTCGGCTGGTTTAAACGACCGGGTGCGGCGGAGCGGGAGATGGCGATGGATGTGTTGCGGAAAACGGGCATGGAAGCTTACGTTGACCGCCAAATCAGTCGTCTATCGGGCGGCCAGCAGCAGCGTGTGTTTTTAGCGCGCGCATTGATTCAGGAAGCGGATATTTATTTTATGGACGAGCCGTTTAAGGGGGTCGACGCCAAAACGGAAAAGGCGATTGTCGCTTTGTTGCAAGAGATGAAATCACGCGGCAAAACGGTCATTGTTGTGCATCACGATTTGGCGACGGTGGCGGAATATTTTGACTGGGTTACGATGATTAACTTGCGTCGTATTGCGATGGGGCCCGTGGAAGAAGTGTTTACGAGCGAGCACATCGAAGCGGCTTATAATGCCCGCAATCCGTTGCGGCGGGAGGGGCTCCATGCTGTCGCCGCTGAGTGATTATACCTTCCGGATCGTGGCGGCGGGGACCATGCTGTTGGGATTAGCGAGCGGCGTTACGGGAACGTTTGCCGTATTGCGCAAGGAAAGTCTCATCGGAGACGGATTGTCGCATGCGTCGTTTCCGGGCGTGGTAGCGGCCTTCATGTTTTTGGCGGTGAAAGATTTGGAAGTGTTGCTGACCGGTGCGGCGGTCGCATCCTTGCTGTGCATGGCGGCGATTGCCTTGACGGTACGGTATACTAAGGTCAAGTTTGATGCCGCATTGGCGACATTTCTTGCCGCTTTTTTCGGTGTCGGCATGATGCTGATGACGTATGTGAAGCATACGGACAACCCCAATCAGGCGGGGTTGTCGAAGTTTATTTTCGGACAGGCGGCCACTATGCTGGCGCGCGACGTGGAAATTACCGCGGCGGTGGCGGCAATGATTTTACTGCTGGCAGTCATTTTTTGGAAAGAATTAAAACTGGTGGCGTTTGATGCCGATTTCGCGCGCAGTTTACAGCTGCCCGTCAGAATGACGCAATTGGTGTACGGTTTGATGCTGGTGGCCTCGATTATCATCGGCTTACAGTCTGTCGGTGCTATTTTGATGAGTTCGTTGCTCATCGCTCCGGCGGTGGCGGCACGGCAATGGACGGATAATCTCGGCACTATGGCGGTACTGGCAGGGGGGATCGGGGCGCTGTCTTGCGGCATCGGTACGTATGCCAGCGCGATCGTTAAAGGTTTACCGACGGGGCCGGCGATCGTCGTTACCGCCTCAATCGTGGTACTGCTCAGCTTGCTGTTTGCGCCCGGAAGGGGCATCATTGCACGTTACCGGGTGCATCGGGAGGCACGCCGGCGTTGGAAGGAGGGCGATATCAATGTCCGCCCAAACTGAGATTATTCTTATCGCGATGTTGGCGGCATTCGCGTGCGCTTTGCCGGGGGTGTTTCTGGTACTGCGCAAAATGTCCATGGTCGCCGACGCTATCACACATACCGTATTCTTGGGAATCGTCATTGCATTTCTTGCAACGGAAAATTTAAACTCGCCCTGGCTGCTCATCGGAGCAACGCTCATGGGATGCTTTACCGTGTGGTGTACTGAAAGCCTGCAACGAACCCGGCTGGTCAGTGAAGATGCATCCATCGGGATTGTGTTTCCGTTGTTATTCTCTATCGGTTTGATCTTGGTCAACCTGTACGGCAGTAATGTTCATCTGGATACGGACTCCGTCCTGCTCGGGGAACTCGCCTTTGCGCCCTTTGACCGCGTGCGTGTGAATGGTGCCGATTGGGGCGCTGTGTCCATGTGGGTGTTGGCAGGAATTTGCCTGCTTAATACCGTAGTCATTGTGGCGGCATTCAAAGAATGGAAGCTGGTTACCTTTGATGCGTTATTGGCGGCCATGTACGGATTTTCGCCGATATGGATGCACTATTTGCTGATGACGCTCGTCTCCGTGACCGTTGTTGCTTCATTCCAAGCGGTCGGCGCCATCCTCGTTATCGGATTGATGATCGGACCGGCCGCGACGGCCTACTTGCTTACCAAAGATTTGCGGAAAATGCTTGTTTTGGCGGCGAGCATCGGCGCCCTATCCGCGTGGCTCGGTACGGAGATTGCTTTTTGGCTGGATGTTTCGATTGCAGGCGCGATTGCGGGAACAATAGGAGGAGTATTTTTATTGACGGTGATCGCGACACCCAAATCGGGTATTATTGCCCGGTATCGGCGTTTAAAACGTCTGCGCTTACAGTATGGAGAAGAAACGGTTTTGTTCCATTTGTTGACTCATGAAGGCACGGCTGTACAGGCGCAAGAGGCGGGAGTCGGTACACTTTATGAGCATTTGCGCTGGAAACCGGAATTTGCCGATCTCATTTGTCGTCGTCTCGAAGCGGGGCATTTTGTACGTATTCATCGTGGCATGGTGCACTTGACCGAGAGCGGGCGCGCACGTGCTTATCGCGTTTCAGAAACGCTTTTTGCGGAGTAATAATGATTGAAAAATCTCTCATAGGAGAAATCTTTCTTGTGTGAATTGTGTTAGTCATGTGAGATGGAACGCATGGAGTGTGCCGTGAGGTACGACTGAACCTGTACGCGGACCGCCCGGAGATGTTGGCGGTGTTTCCGCTTCCGAAAGGAAGACAAAAAAGACGATGCGAACGCATCGTCTTTTTTATTTAACAAAATAAATTGGTAACCATAATAAAGCGCATTAAGATATGAAAAATAAAATGTCGCCACTAAAAAAACACTCCGAAGAGTGCTTTTAGTCTACATAGGTAGAGCCCCGAAGGGCGATGTGGATAAATCTTTATTTGAACTCGTAGTGCATATCCTGCCCATATAGTAGCGCTTAAAAATCATCCTGTCAAGTTTATTTCACTCGAAAATCATCCATAAAATTTAATGCGATCATTTTAGCGCATAACGCATTGCGACGCTTTTTACATCTGGAATCTAATGATTCCGTATGCTATATTTAATATATAAACACTACCGTTTTTGTTCTCATCGTACAAGATCTATAACCGTCGCAAAGCCCGCCGTTATAGGATTTTGTGTTTTCGCTTTCATCGTAGCGTTTTCGTTTTCATCGTTAAATTTTCCCCCATCGTTCCCCCACGGCTTACATTGATATCTCATCGAGTTTATCGGCAGCGTCACGATGCATCTGTTCGCTTGCGTGCGAATAAACGGCTAGCGTCGTTTTCGGATTGATATGCCCGACGCGTTCCATGATCGTTTTTAGTGGAACGCCTAACTCCGCAAGTAAAAATATATGAGTATGGCGAAATACGTGCGTCGTGATGTGGCGCGGCAATTTAAGCGAGCGAAGCGTGTGATTTATGTCGGAAAAGCGGATAGGGTTGCCCGTCGACGATGTAAAGAAGTAGCCTTTTTCCGTATATTTGCCCTTATTCCATGCGGCGTCCTTCATGTTTTCAATCCGGATCTGGTTCAAAATTTCAATAGCGCGACTGTTGAGCGCTACCGTCCGGAAAGATGACAGTGTTTTCGGCGGCGTTTTTATTTCTTTGGCAGAAAACGGGACGGAGTGGGTGATCGTGCCGTTAATATCAATGTTTTGTCCGTCAAAATCTTGATAACGCAAACCGGAACATTCGCCGGCGCGTAAGCCGGTAAGCGCTATAAATTCAAGCATGAGGGCGTATCTCGGCTTTATTTCGTGTACTTTTTGAAGGACTTCCGCCAGCTCTTCGCGTGTCAAAAACTTTTCGCGCGCGCGCTTTACATCGTCAACGGTTTTAGCGCGTCCGGAAACCGTCATTTCATGGATAAAACTTATGTCTTCAATATATTTCATTCGCTTAGCGTACTTCATGGACTGCTTAAAAAATGAGGCGGTCATGCTGACAGTGACGCCGGACAGGTCGCGCATTTTAAGAAAAGACCTTTGCACAACGGGCAGGGTAATGGCTGATATTAAAAGACCATCCGGAAATATCTTAACAAGCCGCTTAATCGAATCCGCATGCGCGCGCTGTGTTGACGGTCTAACATCGGGGCGGCGGTACTCCGCATGCTCTTTTAATAACTCCGCAAGCGTGATATTCTTTGCCGTTTTCGTCTCTTGCGCCTCGTCAATCTTCCGCTGCAATTCGGCGGTTGCCCATTTCATGGTCGCGTTCGTCTTTTTATCCATCGTAACCGACACGCGCCGACGCTTCCCGGTTAGGCGGTCGACGTACGTTTCAATGGCGCGATAAGAGATCCGGCCGCTTTTTGACTTCCGTTCCTCGATATACATGGCTTTTCCTCCTTATTATGATATAATTAAACATACAGAAAACAGCCCTTTTCGGGCGCGTTTTACTGTCCGCGCCGTCGCTATGGCATCTCCTAATGCACGACGAGCGCGTCTCTCTGCGGGGCGTTGGTAGCGTCCCGCTTTTAATATGCGTTTGTTTTTAATATACAAATATCAATACGACGTTTTACAAGCAAGACCTTCTCTTATGCTTTCGTAGTGTCTATTTTAGGCGTATGTAAATTCCAATTCGGCGGGAACCCGAGTGTCGCTAATATGTCGTTTACCTGCACGGAATACAAATGATTTCTTAAGTGACCATTTATTAATTTCCTGATTTTATTGTGAAGCGCAGCATGTTCCATGACGCTTAAGAAGCATTTGGTAGATAAAAAAACGGTGTATACATCACGGCGGGGTTGCTTGACTAAAAGATTGATATTAAAAGTATCATGCAATTCCGGCCAGTATTTTACCGGCGCGCGACAATTAAAATTTATAAGTCTGTTATTATGTGCGCACACATTTCGCACATCATTTATATTCGCAAGAAAACTTAACATTGTTTCTGGTGGGAATATACTTGCTTTCGGAATCTGCGGTTTTATAAAACGGAACATATCTTTCGCAATTTTATTTTGAATACTTACCGGAGAACATAAAATCATATGTCGCAATTCCCCGAAGTTTAAATAATTGACTAAAACCCAAATGGGTACATCATTATATTTTTTAATATAATGACAAATACTTGTATTTGTGAAACGCTTTTGTTTTTTAATCGTTTTGGATAGGCGTGATATCATTTCCCCAACGATTAATATTTTTGTTGAATCATAACTTGAGGTGTGGAGATATGCATAAGGGATATTAGGATAGGCTTCAGCGAACCTATATGCGAATACTGCTTTCAAATGGGCTTCAATTTCTAAAATCGCTTTTAAAAAGGCTTGTTTTAATTCTTTATCAAATAAATATAATCGAGTAATCTCCTCAAATGTCGTGTGTTTCGTGTATTCATCTCCTTTATGTGGGAAAAATTTACTATATCCATTAATAATATTGTAGTAATTATTTGTCAGAAGATACCGTTTAGCATTCTGCTCATCAGAAATAATAAGTTTTCGTGTTTTTAATAATGCAACTTGCTCATCTAGTGTCGTAAATTTTTTATCGTTCAAAGAAAAGAACCTCCCCATATAATGGAGAGGCTCTTAGCCGCGCTGGTCCCCGTAGAGATGGCAGCACTCTTACTTAAGTGTCTCCATTATAGAATTATAAGATGCTGTTGTCAAGTACAGTACATGGAAGTTTGTTGCCACGGTTGGCGCGTCTCTCTGCGGGGCGTTGGTAGCGCTCCGCTTTTAATTTATGTAAATTTATCCGCAGTGGGGCTTAATCTAAGATGATGTTATACATGATCACTTTTCCGATGATCAGCACGTTGTCGGCATCAGCTTTCGGAATGACTAAGTCAAGAAAGGAGGGATCAGTGCTTGCGGGACGGAAAACGAGCTTTCCGTCAATGTTAAAAAACTGCTTGACGGCGTACTCCCCGTTGTGGGCGAATACAACAATATCCTTGTTGGCCAAGTCGAGAATTTCTATATTTGTTTTAACGGCGATATATGAACCGTCAGGTATGATCTTGTCCATGGATCGGCCATTAATGGGCATGATAATAATATCCTTGTTGCGAGCGTATTTGCCTAACAGTGCGTCTGGCACAGTGACTTGCGGTAATTCACTAAGAGCGGAAACTTCAATCGGTAAACCCGCCGATATAGGCTCAGGAACATAGGAATACGAAAAGGCGGAAAGTGACGGCATGTTGTTTTCTTCTTCGCTCCAACCCATGATGTCGGCAGGCGACACATTCAGTGCACCGGCAATCTTTTTTATATTGTCATATGGAATATTTCCAATTACGCCTGATTCATAACGCTGGATTGTTTGTCGACTAACATTAACGGCATCAGCCACTTCCTGCAATGTCATTTGTCGCTGCTGTCGAATGCGGCGGATATTTTCATTAATCATCATATAATCCTCCTTGTGGGCTCATTGTACCATCAAATTACATGTTAAGCAACATAAAATTCACAAAAATAGTAAAAAGTTACTTGACAAGTACCAGCAACTGTTGTAACATAACAAGTAACAAGAGCGAGAAGGGGGGTGAACACATGGCAATCAATACAAACGCGTTGCGCGGCAAAATCGCTGAGCATAATTTGACGCAAAAAGATGTTGCTGATGAATTGGGCATTACGCCGAAGACTTTTTATAACAAGATGAAGCGCGGTAAGTTTGATTCAGACGAAATGTTGCAACTATCTGTGATTTTGAATCTTAACAAATCAGATGCGGCAAATATTTTTTTTCCGCAACTTGTCACTTAACAAGTAACAAAGCAAAAGGGGGGGTGAGGCAAACATGAAGATCAAGTGTACAGTCGAGGAATGGAAAGAACTCATTAAAAAAGAGCCACGCGATAACGGGGCTCAAATAGAGAAACTACTCATACAGAATCTTGCGGCGAACTTGTGTCTGGAACGAATCCTATTTTACGTCGTGGAACAGATGTATCCTGGCGCTTTACCGGGATTAAACAAAGATTTAGCTGAGATTGATGCACAACGAGATCAACTTTTGAGCCGTTTTCAAAATGCCCATAAAAAACAATGATGTTTGGATTTTTAAATCCTATAGAGTCTACGATGATAGGTTTATTTGAAAACATGGCAACTGTTAAGGCTGAAATTTCATCATCATTCAATTCTGCTTCAAATTCATTGATGGTCTTAACTAAGCATTCATAAGTCCAATCAGCTAATTGATAGTCACGAATCCGTGCGAATAGGTCAACGGGCGATTTTTCAACATTTTCACTCATAGTTTGCGCACCCTTTCTGAAAAAATGATTTGTAAATCTATCCAAGGCGATTATAGCGCCAAACAGTTTATGGGTCAAACATATTTCACAAGATATAGGAGGTAGGGGTGTATATGGGTCAACATTTTGTAGACGTGATGAAAAAGACGCGAAATGAAAAAGGGTGGACACAGTACAGGCTGGCGAAAGAATGCGGCCTATCAAGGGAGATGATTTCAAAGTTGGAGCTGGAAATGCACTCTCCTATGATCAGCACGGTAGAGCGGATATGTTCAGCACTGGGGATTGAGATTGTGTTTAAGAAAAAGAGTTGAGGGGGCGAAAAACAAATGACGGCAGCAGCCGAACAATGGAAGATGTATCAAGCCGTGAAAGCGTCGCTCGAGCCGGATCAACAAAACGTACTATCAGAAATTGAGGGGCGCGCGGCGAACACGGAACCGGGAGTTACGCTCGCAGAAGTTGTTGTTTTTAATGACCATGTGAACGATTTGCGCGGGGGAGAATATTTCCCGCTCGAAAATCGGCGTTTTTTGATCGAGTTGGGAAATGTTGATATTAGCGCCCTAAACTGGCTTACTGTTCAAAGTCTGTTCGACGGGGTGGGATTATATCACGCGCACGGTGGGTGGAGATTTGCAATCCGTCTTTCCGATTACTTTTCAAAGGTGATCGGCGCGTACATTCGCGATAGAAAGGAGGCGTAAAACATGGCAGACGTTCAACTGATAGACGGTCCGGTACTCATTTGCGCCGGCGATACATGGTGCAAAACAAGCGGGCTAAAAAAATTCGTAGGCCTTGGCGACACAAAGATCCGCGAACATGCGGCAATGATGGAAGCCAGCGGAAAATATGACGATAAAATCATCAGCTATCCGGGCATGCGGCTTATCAACGCGGGCGCGTTCATTGATTATCTTGTAGCGACGCAAAGCCTCAAGGCGAAAAAGAGGTTGGAAAAATGACGCTGTCATTACTGGATCTGATTTTTATCCTGCTTCTGTTCGGCGCGTTTTTCATCGGCGCGGTGACTTCTGTAATGCTGGTAATAAAAAGCGAATGCGAGCGCCGGGGGATCACGTATAAAAGCGATGAAAGAGGTGAAAAGAAATGAAAAGGCGCAGAAAACTGACCGCCGTTCAAAGGCTGGTATTAGCGCTGATTTTCATTCATGAGCATTGGCGGACTATTGGCGCGGCTATCGGCGGGGCGCTTATGTTAATAGGTGCGGCAAACTTAATCACGGCCGACGTGGAGTTATATGTTGATTATTCGGTGGCGCTGAAGTATTTAGCCAAGAGTTGGGGCGCAATAATCGGTGGCGGCGTGCTGATGAGCCTATGCGTTGACTTTGAGGAGGTAACGAGATGAAAGAAGCCGAGAACCCAATGGTCATTGACCGTCCGACAATTCCAACTCCGCACGTTTACAAGCTGAAAGTGACGGCTACTGTTGAGGCTACTATTGAAGTCACGGCAGATGATGAAGAGTATATCGACCTCATCATCGACGATTATACGGATAGCGTCATAGCGGAGATGGACAACTGCGAAATAGATGACTGGGAAGTAATAAGTGTTGAAGACGCGGAGGAAGAATATTATGACTGAAATAAAAAATGCGTCCGCGGCAACGGACGCACAAAGAACTATACACATAAATTATAGCACGACAAGTCTCTTCCATCAAAAAGTGATGGGGAAATCGGTTACAAGCGAATTGAGAGCGTTTGAAGCCATCGGCGAACATCTTGCCAATTTCATTGATGAGACGGATATTCTTGACGAACGTTCACTGGATTATATTCACGGGCAAGGCGAAGGCATGTTGAAAGTAGTTGACGGCATGAAAGAGATTATCCAAAAGATAATCGACAGAAATGTAGAGGTGCATATATGACACTATATGAAATCGGCGAAAATTACCGCGCATTGGCGGAACTTCTTGAAAGTGAAGAAGTAACACCGGAAGAAGTCGCCGACACATTCACCGCGATTGAAGATGCGGCGGGGGCAAAAATTGACGCTATCGGTTGGCTTTTCCGTAACCAAATGCGCATGGCGGAAGCACTAAAAGCGCAAGAAGCTGAATTTGCGCAAATGCGCAAGCGCAAAGAACGCGCGATGGAACGGCTGAAAGGTTTGTGTTTAACGTATTTAACCTTAACCGACAAGCGACAAGCGGCAGGTGATTTATTCACCATTAAGCGCCGGAAGAATCCCGCGTGCGTCATCGTAAGTGATGAGACGGCTATTCCGCGTGAATTTATTCGAGAGGAAGTTACGACGAGCGTCGACAAAACGGCCATCAAAAAAGCACTGAACGCAGGACAAGCCGTTACCGGCGCATTTCTGGAACAGGGGGAGAGCGTGGTGTTTGAGTAAACAAAATAAGAGACGCGTTAGGTATTTAAGAAGGGAGAAAACAACTTGTCATTTCAAATTACACGCGGCAAACAAGAACGGGCGCAGCGCATTGTGATTTACGGTATTGAAGGCATCGGCAAATCCACATTAGCGTCGCAATTTCCCGCGCCTTTGTTCATTGACACGGAGGGCGGCACGGCGCACATGGATGTCGCGCGTTTGCCCGTACCGGACACATGGGAAGAGCTGAAAGAAATGATTGCGCGCATACCGAAAGATCCGGCTATTGATGACTTTAGCACCATCGTTATTGATACCGTCGACTGGGCGGAAATGCTATGCATTGAGTACGTATGCAAAAAGCACGATAAAACCAACATTGAATCGTTTGGCTACGGTACCGGCTACACCTATGTCCGGGAAGAATTTGAACAATTTATTAAGTCGCTAAACGAGATTATTGCGGCCGGTCTGAATGTGGTACTCACGGCGCACGCGCAAATTCGTAAATTCGAGCAACCGGGAGAGGCGGGCGCGTATGATCGTTACGAATTGAAGCTGGGCAAACGTACCGCATCACAAACAGCGCCAATCATCAAAGAATGGGCGGACATGCTTTTATTCATTAACTATGAAACAAAAGTGTACAACGTAAATGGTACGGAAAAGTACAGAGCGACCGGCGGAAAACGAACCGTGTATACCACACACACACCTGCCTATGACGCGAAAAATCGGCACGATTTACCGCCATCATTCCCGCTTTCATATGAACCGCTGGAGAACATTATTCCGAACCGATTTAAGCGGGAAATCGACCCGCGGCTGGTAAAGCTGATGATCGACTTTGATGTAACCGATGAGCAGGTACGTGCGGCCGTTGAAAAAGCAGGATATTATCCGGCATCAAAACGGCTGGAAATATATCCGACCGAATTTGTAGAAAACAACTTGATTAAAAATTGGGACGGCGTTGTGTCCGTCATTAAAGAAGCCAAAGGAGAATAACAAATGGAACAAGCAGCTAACTGGAAACAATTCGCCAACACTCCGAACGGAGAACCGCAAGTACGTGAGTTAGGTTGGGGAGATGAAATCACGCAAGACAGCAATAATTTTGATCCGTTTGAAAACGGTATTTACATGTTCACCGTCAAAGAATACGAAAAGACGCGGACGCGCGGCAATGAAAAATTTCCGCCATGCAACATGGCTAAATTAACACTCGAATTATCCGACGGGCAACGCAACGTGCGCGCCTTCGATAATCTCGTGTTGCGTAACGATTTAGAGTGGAAAATCGGGCAATTCTTCCTGTCTATCGGCATGAAGAAAGAAAACGAACGGGCGCGCATTGATTTTGACGGTGCGATTGGTAAAAGCGGCTATGTGAAGGTAGAGAAAAAGGCATACACAAACCGCGACGGACAAACACGGTATCGCAATGAGATTACCCGCTATCTCGCGCCGAACGACAAGGAATTATTGGCGTTTGTTAAGGCGGCCACCGATAACACGCCGTTCTGATTATGCAACTACGCGACTACCAAGAACAAGCGGTGAAAGCAGTGTTCGCGGAGTGGGCAGACGGGCGACAGAAAACGTTGCTCGTTTGCCCGACCGGAACAGGCAAAACAGTCATCTTTTCCGAAATTGTACGGCGCATTGTAACAGCCGGCAAGCGGGTGCTGGTACTTGCGCATCGTGAAGAATTATTGAACCAAGCGGCGGAAAAGATTGAAACGCTGACCGGATGCATGACGGCGCTCGAAAAAGGCACGCAAACCAGCCTTCACAGTATGGCGCCGATCACCATTGCAAGCGTGCAGACGCTATCAAGAGAAAGCCGTTTGCAAGCATTTGAACCCGACCATTTCGACACGGTCATTATTGATGAAGCGCATCATGCGCTAAGTCCCACATATCGACGTATTATTGACCATTTCCAAGCGAAATATTTAGGCGTAACGGCGACACCTGACCGCGGCGACAAAAAGAAATTGGGCGAAATATTTGATTCGTTAGCCTTTGAATATTCGACCATTACGGCGATCAATCAAGGTTATCTCGTGCCGATTATCGCAAAACAAATACCGCTAAAAATTGACATCAGTCAAGTTGGCAGATCCGGCGGCGATTATGCGGCCGGCGATAGCGGACATGCGATTGAACCGTATTTATCGGAGATTGCGCGGGAAGTCAAACCGCTTTGCCCTGACCGCAAAATAGTCATGTTTTTGCCACTCATTGATACCAGCCGAAAGATGGTAAAAGCATTACAGGACATCGGCATATCCGCGGCGGAAGTGAACGGCGAATCGGCTGACCGTGCGGAGATTATCCGCGATTTTGAACGCGGCAAATATTCCGTACTTTGTAACGCCATGTTATTGACGGAAGGTTGGGACTGTCCGGCCGTGGATTGTATCGTCATTTTGCGACCGACTAAAGTCCGAAGCCTTTACGTGCAAATGGTAGGCCGGGGAACACGTCCGGCAGAAGGTAAAAAAGATTTATTATTGCTGGACTTTTTGTGGCAGTCGGGGCGAATGGAACTATGCCGACCGGCTGACATTGTCGCCGACAAAGAAGAAAAACTGGCGCGAATCACGCAAAAACTTACCGATGCGGACGGAGAACAGCTTGACCTGTTGGAACTTGCCGATGAAGTTGACCGCGATATTGTCAAAGAGCGCGAGCAGGCAATGAAAGATCTGCTGAAAAAAAACAGCACAAAAAAAGGCAAGACGGTCAATGTTATGCAATTTGAATTTTCTATCGGCGGCGGCATGCTGCTCGATTATGAACCCGACTTTGCATGGGAACGTGAGCCGGTTACGGAAAAGCAGGCACAGACATTACGAAAAATGGGCGTTGATCCGGATAGTATTTCATGTAAGGGCGCGGCAGTCATTATTATTAGTCGCTTATTAAAGCGTAGGAAAGCAGGACTGGCAACGCCGTTACAGATGCGGACGCTGGAACGATACGGCATGGAAGACGTCGGCGACTGGACAAAAGACCAAGCGACACGGGCGATCGGTTTCATTGCCCAAAACAAATGGAAAATGAGCGCCACAGTAAAAGAGCAGATTAGGGGGATTCGAGCATGAACCGTGACTTATTACAGGCGCTTGACTGCATCGACCCCGCCGCGCTTGATTACCAAGAATGGCTGAATGTCGGCATGGCGTTAAAGTTGGAAGGTTACCCCGTGCATATTTGGGAAGATTGGAGCCGGAACGACACGGCGCGTTTCCATGAAGGAGAATGCGCGCGCAAGTGGGCGGGATTTAACGGCAACGCGACACCCGTCACGGCGGGGACTGTGTTCATGCTTGCCAAACAACACGGCTGGAAGCCGGCGGCTAAAGATGTACATGAATTGGCATGGGACGCCGAAATAACGCAAGACTACAAGATCATCCAAACAGAATGGCTGGAAGGGCGGGAACTGGTTGAGCCTTCCACTTGGGATCCGGCGCAACAATTAATTACCTACCTTGAAACGTTATTTGAGGCGGACGAACATGTCGGCTACGTGTCGGAAAGCTACCATGCGAAAAACGGCCGATATTTGCCAAGCATGGGATTTTGGGACAGAACGGCAGGACAACTGATTGAATCGTTGCGCCGAAGCCCGGACGATATCACGGACACCATCGGAACGTACAACACGGAAGCGGGCGCGTGGATTCGATTTAATCCGCTGGACGGACAAGGCTGCAAGAACGCCAACGTTAC
>NZ_JACHHI010000005.1 GCF_014207605.1 Negativicoccus succinicivorans
AGGACTTTTGTAATTGACTCGGGTCTGAATATTCAGACCCGCACATTGGCGTTAATTCATTGCATTGTTCAGTTTTCAAAGAACCGTGTCGCTTCATGCGACTTGATTATGATAGCATCTCTTTTCTTTGGTGTCAAGCCTTTTTTCGCACCTTTTTTGAAATTATCAGAAATGCTCTGCACCAACCGGATTGTTGATGCTTAAGTATCATATCACGCTAAATATACGTTGTCAAGAAACAGTCAATATTTACTCACTATTTCTTACATATAAAAAGGCGCCCATATGGACGCCCTTTTATATGTATCTTTAGAAGTATCGCAACCAAATGTATACTTGCCCAACAAATACGGTAAATAACATCATCGGGAAACCGACTATAAAGTATTTTTTAAAGCTCATATCGTAACCGTTTTGGGCTGCCAAGGCCGCAATAATAACCCCCGGCGAGGAGCCGATAATCGTGCCGTTACCGCCATAGCAAGCACCAATGGAGAGCGACCACCACAAAACATTGGGGTCAAGTCCCATTACGTTTTCCATCTCCTTAATGATCGGAATCATGGTTGCAGTAAACGGAATGTTATCCACAAAAGCGGAAGCTAAAGCACTGATCCAGAGAATCAAGGAAGATGTCATTTCGATGTTGCCTTGGGTCTGTTCCACAGCCCATTTCGCAACCCAACCGATAACACCGGTAGCCTCAATACCGCCGACAAGAACAAAGAGGCCGATGAAGAAGAAGATGGTGCTCCAATCTACACCGCTCAATGCTTCTTCCGGAGTCTCACCCGTAAAAACCATCATGGCAATCGCACCGGTAAGAGCGATCGTCGCTGTTTCGAATCCGATCAAATTATGAATGGCAAACCCGAATACTGTTAAAACCAAGACGGTTAACGAAATATGGAATAGCCGCCAATCGGCAATCTGCTTTTTCGGATCCAGTTTGTCTAAAAGCGATTTTTCAAAAGGTTCGTGTTTAAGTTCTTTACGAAAAACAAGTAGCAAAGTAGGTACACAGAGAAGCAATACAAACATAGCGATCGGGCCGGTATTGGTAACAAAGTCCATAAACGTTAAGCCAACGGCGCTGCCGATCATGACGTTCGGCGGGTCGCCTACCATCGTTCCTGTACCGCCGATATTGGAAGCCAGAATTTCCATGATCAGGAAAGGATAGGCATTAAGACGCAAAAATTTTGTTAACGAAATAGTGATCGGCGCGATTAGCAGTACTGCTGTGACGACATCCAAGAACGCTGCCGAAATTGCTGTTAAAAATGCAAACATCAACATCAACAGCAGCGAACGACCTTGTGTCAATTTGACGGCCCAAATAGCGAAGGCTTCGAACATCCCTGTCTTTTTAACGACAGCAACGATCATCATCATCCCGATTAAAAGGCCGAGTGTATTGAAGTCTATAAAACGGGTAATCGCCATTTCCTGCGTGACAAAGCCCACCAAAATCATTGTCATGCCGCCAACCAATGAAACAATCGTTCGCGGCCATTTCTCTGACATGATCACAGCGTAGGTTGTCACAAATATTAAAATTGACAAAGTAAACGCGCTAAACACTCCGCCTCAGCCCCTCATGATAATATTTTATGATATTATTAAAAATATTTTCATCTAGTACTATGCTCGTCTTACATTGTATAATTTAACGATTGAACTGTCAACGAAAACGGGCCAATTGCCTATTATCAGTGGACAATAATTACCTATAAGTAAAAAGCCTCTGCTTAGCAGAGGCTTGATGTGGTGATCCATCCGCGACTCGAACGCGGGACACCCTGATTAAAAGTCAGGTGCTCTACCAACTGAGCTAATGGATCATACTGGCAGGGGTAGGTGGATTCGAACCACCGTATGACGGAGTCAAAGTCCGTTGCCTTACCGCTTGGCGATACCCCTGTGGGGTGAGTAGTGGGAGTCGAACCCACGCATAACGGAGCCACAATCCGCCGTGTTAACCACTTCACCATACCCACCATGTCCGAATAAATCGGAACAGTTAACAGTTTACCATCTTGTTTGATTACTGTCAATATTTATTTAGAACTTGTCATCGGCGTTTCGTCCCTTGCCACCAAGTGACGCACAAATTCCGGTAATACAAATGCAGCTTTACCGATTTCCGTATTGTAATAACGACAATGCGGTAAACTTGGGGTTCGCCATTCCGATGCCAAAGGGTCCCGCGTTTTAGCTCCCAACGTAAAGGAATGATAGCCGCTGGGATACAACGGAATCGGTGCTGTATACAGACGGGTCATCGGAAAGCTTTTCGCAACCGCCTGTTGAACATCGAAAATTAACTGTTGATGGAAGAACGGCGATTCTGTTTGCTGCACCATGATGCCGTCTGCCTTTAAAGCCCGTGCACAAGCGGCATAAAATTCGGCGGTAAAAAGGCCTTTCCCGGGGCCAATGGGATCCGAGCAATCAACAATAATCACATCATATTCATTCTCTGCCGCTTCCACTTTGGCAATGCCGTCGCCGACAGTAACGGTTAATCGCGGATCATCTTGCAATAGCGCGGCCGCAATTTCGGGCAAGTATTTCTTAGCGATAGCAATCACAGCTGGGTCAATCTCAACCATTTCCACCGATTCGACTGTAGTATGACGCAACACTTCTCGCGCCGTACCGCCGTCACCGCCGCCCACAATCAGGATGCGGCGCGGCTGCGGATGCAGACATAAAGGGACATGGGTGATCATTTCGCTATACACCCACTCATCGGCGATAGAGGTTTGAAAAACGCCGTCCAAGATCAACATCCGACCAAATTGAATGCTGTCCGCCACGACAATGTGCTGAAATTCAGACTGCTCCTCATGCAAAATTTCCCGTGCAGCAAGGGAGAGTTTAACGGACGGACTTTGTTCTTCAGTGACCCACGCAGTTTGCGTTGCCGCCATCTTATGCCTCCCGGTCGATTTCACCCGCTGCGGAATCTGATGCTTCCGCTTCTATCTCTTGTATCGCTTGCGAATCCGCTTCTTCTACATCGGTAACGGTGAAAAGTTCTTCCTCGTTATTTTCTTCCGTCTCGGACACGGTTTCATAGTTTGCCATGCCTTGGGACGGATCCGCTACCATGGTATCCACCAACTCTAATTGCGATTCGAGCAACGAGCGTAATTTCGCTCGGAAAACGCTGATATCGGCCATGATTTGGTTGTATTGTTCCTGTGCGTTGCGTAATGAATCTGCCGTATCGCGGAGCATCTGTTCTTTCTCCGTTTCCGCTTTGGCAATGATCAATTCCGCTTCTTTGCGCGCATTGACTTTGACATTTTCCGCCGTTTCCTGCGCCATCATCAATGTAGATGTCATGGTCGTTTCCATCGTTTCGTAATTTTTCAATTTCGTGCGCAACATATCGGTTTCTTCTTGCATTTCCCGATGTTCGCGGTAAATTTTTTCATAGTCGTTAACGACTTCTTCCAGAAACTGTTCGACTTCCTCCTGCGCATAGCCGCGCAAGCCTTTGGAAAAAGTTTTATTATGAATATCCATCGGTGTTAACATTTGGTTTCCTCCCGTTATTGATATCGTTCCAAACGCAAACCGGTCCGCCCTTTACGACTGGTACCGGTAATCTCTGCCACGACCAAACGACCGCGGCCTCGTACTGAAATAACATCGCCCTGTGCGACAATTTGCGCAGGTCCCTTGGCCCGTTGCCAATTGACTTGTACTTTTTCCGCACTGATGGCGGCTACCATTTTAGCGCGTGACATACCATAACCGGCAGCTCCGATCGCGTCAAGGCGCAAAGAGGCAACCGTCGTACGAACTTCTTTTACTTTTTCTATTTTAGGAACCAGGTCGGTCAACGGAATCTCTCGTGGCGTCACATTGACCATGGCAATTTTTTGCCAATTCTGTAGCAAATACGGCACAATCGCACGATCAACGACTACCTGCGCACATGTCGGCTGCATTAAAACATCGCCGAACACTTCCCGTTCCAATCCCAGCCCCATTAGTGATCCCAGCACATCACGGTGGCCAAGCAGCCGAAAACGCGGATCCCAGCTTGCTTCCACAGCGCTCAAATTCCAATCTATTTTGCCGGCGAATTCCGGTCGAAAAAATGCGATTTTAATACGTTCCGCGCCATGATACCCGCCGTTTTCCTCGACTTCCAAGCCGGGAAAGTGAGCGCGAATCGTGGTCGCGATCTGGCCGGCATACGGACTGACAAAATCACTGACGGCAAGCGGTCGGCGTGTCCGTACCTGATCCGCCAAGTCCAAAAGTCGATTGGCTAATTCTCCATTACCCGATCCGCTAAAATAGCGGCTGATCTTTTCGCGTTCATTCATGCGTCTGCGCCAACTCCCGATCACGCTCATAGCAGGCTACAACGCCCTCGATCAAAGCCGCACGCAAACCGTTTCGTTCCATCGCCTGAATACCCGCAATCGTCGTGCCGCCGGGAGAGGTTACCTGGTCCCGCAAGATCGCCGGATGGGTATTGCTCGTCAATTGCATTTTGGCAGCACCGAACAATGTCTGGGCCGCGGCTTTGATGGCCAGCTTGCGCGGCAAGCCGATTCGTACGCCTGCATCCGCCAGCGCATCCATAATGACGTAGACATACGCGGGACCCGCACCTGCCAGCGCCATCATCGCGGTTAATTCCGCTTCGCTAACGACAACCGTTTCGCCCAACGCGGCAAAAATGGATTCTACCAGTGCGACATCGTCTTTTGCTACATCGTCCGACGGTGCGATGGAAATCATTCCCGCGGCCACATCGACCGGTGTATTCGGCATCACACGTATGACGGACAGATTCGTTGTACCCCATTCGTGAAGTTTCGCAAGCGTCGTTCCCGCGGCAATCGACACGATGACACCCTGCGATTTCGCCGCCGCAAGTTCCGACAATACTTCTTTCACCTTGTACGGCTTGACCGCGATGATAACTACATCGCAGGTCGCAAGTGTCGACCAATCCGCTTTGTTAACACCGTAGCGTTCCGCCACTTCCTGCGTTTTGACAGGAGTATGCTCCCGCACGTAAACATCATTAGTCGCCACAACTTTGCCGGCTAAAATGCCGCGCAAAATCGCGCCCCCCATGGCGCCTACGCCAATAATTCCCAGTTTTGTCATTGCTGACGACTGCCCCAGGTGGGTGCTACGTCAGCGCTTAAGTTCGGAGTTGTCGTATAGGTATAGTTTTCCGTATCGACTGTCATGTTGTTCGGCACGGCGAGGAAAATGGCATTGCTGACTTGTTCGATATGACCTTCAAGTGCATAAGTAACACCGCTGACGAAGTCAATCAAACGACGACCGATTTCATCTTCCGTTTTTTCCAAGTTGATGACTACCGGACGATACGATTTCAAATGATCGGCAATTTTTTCAGAGTCACCGAAAGTATACGGTTCTACGACAATCATCCGATACGCTTTCGACTGCTGCACTGGTGTTGCTGCTGCCGGTGTGCGATAGTTCACACGGTCGTCTTCGTATTCTTCATCATCATCCATGTATTCATCATCATACTCGTCATGATTACCCGAAACACTATCCACCATACGATTCCAACTATCTCTCCAGCCCATTGTTCTCCTCCTTATTGTTCACGGCTACCGAAAATCGCGGTGCCGACGCGAACCAGGTTCGCTCCCTCTTCAATCGCCACTTCCATGTCATTACTCATGCCCATGGAAAGGTAGCGTATATCCTCTTCACCATAACGCTGACGCAAATCATCAAACACATTATACGCGACGCGAAAGACCGGGCGCACTTCTTCCGGATTTTCCACGAGCGGTGCCATGCACATCAGCCCGCGCAAACGGATATGAGACGCCCCCTCTACCGCGGCCAATATATCTTCATATTCCGACAATTTGAGTCCGTATTTTTGCGGTTCTTCCGCAATATTGAACTGCAGCAAAATGTCCTGCACTTTATCTATTTTTTCGGCCTGCTTTTGAATCGCCTCTAAGATACGCGCCGAGTCGACGGATTCAATTAAATCAAAATATTGCACGGCTTGTGCGGCTTTGTTTCGTTGCAGATGCCCGATTAAATGCCAGGAAATCGGTGCACCGGTATATTCCGCCTGCTTTTGTACCGCTTCCTGCACACGATTTTCGCCGACAACGGTCACTCCCAAGCGAACGGCCTCTTGCACCGCGGTAACCGGATGAAACTTGGTCACGGCGACCAATTGCACATGATCGACACGTCCCGAGCGAATCCGTGCGTTACGAATCCTTTCACGCACCGCCTCCAAATTCGCGGCGATATCCGTCATCTCATCACCTTCCTCTATTTTATTCCTTACTGTTTCACTTCCTAATATATACGACTATATCACAGATTATTATAGCAACTATTGCCAACAGTGACAAAACAAAAAGAAGAAATCGTAACAATTTCCTCTTTTTTATTGTTTTGAAAACACAGGTCATATCCATCCGCAGATGTCAACTTGCATTTGGCACCAAAAAGCACTTGCGATTGCAAGTGCCTTTTGGTTAGTCGCAAAGCTGCGCCGTCTTCGCCAGCTCCCCATCAATAGTAATTCCCAACGTGTTGGCAGCCGAACGACTGATCAACGGGGCTTGCGCTGCCGGCAACTCAATGGCAAGCGTTTGCGGTTGCGCATTTCCTTTCAGAATTTTAACCGCCATTTTACCGGCACGATAACCGATCTGATAATAATCCACGGAAAGGGCTGCCAGTGCGCCTTCCCGCACATAACTTGCGGCCGCACCGATGACCGGAATGCGGGCGGCGTTCGTCACGTTAATCAACGTCGGTAAGGCAGATGCAATGACGTTGTCCGTCGGTACGTAAATCACATCGACACGACCGCACAATGCCTGTGCGACTTGTGCCAAATCGTTGACATTGCTAACCGTTGCCTCCGTCACACTGAGCCCTTCGGCTTGCGCTGCGGTCACAAAACTTTTCGCCTGTAACTCACTGTTGATTTCGCCGGAATTATAAATGATCCCAACCCGTTTGGCAGTCGGCAATAATCGTTGCAACAATTGTACCTGCTCCGCTTCCGGTGTCCGATCACTTGTCCCGGTGACATTCGTACCCGGCGTTGCATTTGTTTTCACGAGTTTCGCCGATTCATAATCGGAAACGGCTGTCCCGACGATCGGAATCGTCGCCGTTTCGTTCGCCATTGTCTGCGCCGCCGGTGTCGAAATCGCTCCGATCAGATGCACATTTTGGCTGACAAAACGCTGCGCGATCGCTTTCAGATTGGATTGTTCGCCTTGCGCATTTTCCTGCATAATGGTAATCGCTTTAGCGGGGTACGCTTCTTGGAGCGCTGCAACGAAACCGCGATTCGCCTCATCCAGCGACGGATGTTGCGCTATTTGAACAATGCCTACGACCGGATTGTCTGTGCCTTGCACATCCGTCGTTTTGCCGAAAAATTGAGTGCCCACCGCGACTATGCCTACCACTCCCAAAATAACTGCCCAACGTTTACTGCTCCATTGCATTTTTTTCACGCTCCCTCTAAATAAAAACGTCCCTTCGCCAAGAAGGGACGACGGGACGCGGTCGCGGTACCACCCTAATTATCAAACAAAAAAGGATGGCACCCAGGGACGGAAAACTCCGCGGTACCACCCTAATTATCATTTGATCAACTCATGACGCATTAACGACCGTCACGCCGTTCCCGCCTACTTATTTCAGCGGGAAAGCTCCGGAAAGAACTTCGGCGACCAATTCGTACCGTCTTGCACCATCCGCCGGCTCTCTGTGACTCATTGATAGCGTACTTTTTTCCTTCATTGCCATTGACTTGTAAATTTTTCATATTGTAACAAACGAAATTTTATTTGTCAAATGATTTGGTAAATATTTCTTTATATTTGCCGTAACCCGCTTCATCCAGCTGCTCATACGGAATAAATCGTAATGCGGCAGAGTTAATACAATACCGCAAACCGGTCTCTGTCGGCCCATCAGGAAATACATGTCCTAAATGCCCACCGTTGCTGCGCACTTCCGTACGGGGCATGACCGGGATGCTCGTATCGCGATGTTCGCTGACCGGCGCATCGCCAAGCGTCCGATCAAAGCTCGGCCAGCCGCAGCCGGCATCAAATTTATCTTCACTCGAAAAAAGTGGCTCTCCGGTGACCACGTCTACGTACAGTCCCGGTGCTTCCTGATCCCAAAATTCATTTTGAAACGGCGGTTCGGTCGCATTTTCTTGTGTGACACGATACTGCATATCGGTCAGATGCGCCAGTTGGCTCGGCTTTTCTTTCATAGCTCCTCCAAAAAATCACGAATCGCAGGATTTTCCTTCATCGCGGTAAGCTCTGCGTCAGTCGGTAAAGTGACTTTATCTCGCTCCTGATTAACCAGGCATAAAAAGCCGAGCGCTTCGCCGCGGTTCGCGCGAAATTGATGCCATTGCCAAGCAGGAATGGTAATCAGATCACCGAATGACACCGCCTGCACTTCATCCCCCAACAGCGCCGTGCCTTTGCCCCTAAAAATCATTACCCAATGCGTGTGTTGATGGTGCTCGAGTGTGGAATATCCGCCCGGTGCCACCTCAAAGTAGCGCCACTGGCAGGGAATATCTTCGGCACCGTCAAATAATACCTGTCGGGTAACGGAGCGAAACGGACTGTTGTCTTCTTTATATACCAATTGGGAAACATCATCCCAACAGTAATCTTTATGTTTACGAATCATGGTAACCTCCGTACATATTATCGCACAGACCTTTCTTTCTGCAAAATCGAATCCATTCATGCTATAATCAAAAAAGAATGAAAGGATGATCGGATTGGAATTTTTATTGTACCTCTTGCTGGGGGCACTCGTAGCGGCATTTGGAACATTGATCGGTGCCGGCGGCGGCATTATATTTGTCCCGCTTTTTTTATTTATGTTCCCCTGGTCACCGGCAATGATCACCGGTACCTCGCTGGCGATCGTTTTTTGTAATGCGGCCTCAGGTACTGTCGCGTACATGCGGCAAAAGCGTATTCATTACGAGGCCGCTGTGCTGTTTGCCGTTTGCACCTTGCCCGGTGCGATTTTGGGTGCGATCCTCACCGATTACTTTTCGGGCGCATTATTCAAGCTCACCTTCGGCAGTTTTTTAACGCTACTTTCGCTTTTTATTCTTTGGCAAAATCGTCGTAAAAAAGCGACTCGCGTTGAGCACACCGACACCCACTTTGCGTATTCGAAGCCGCTTGGTTGTGCCATCAGTTTCGTCGTCGGCTTCATCTCCAGTATTTTCGGGATCGGCGGCGGTGTCATTCATGTGCCGGCTATGATTTATCTGCTGGGGTTTCCGACTCATATTGCAACCGCTACCAGTCATTTTGTCCTGGCGGTTTCCGCTTTATTCGGTGTCGCAACGCACGCCGTGGCCGGACATATTCATTGGCCTCTGGCGATTGTCTTCGGTCTGGGCTCGATCGTCGGTGCGCAGATAGGCGCACGCCTCGCCAAGCGTGTTCAAGGACCCATCATTATTAACTTGCTGGCTCTGGCTTTACTCTTGCTGGGCTTGCGGTTAGTATTGTTAGTATAATGATATAAATCTTTACGAGAAAGGATGTAAGCAATGGAAACTTATTCACGTAAAACTCCGGTTTGGAATCGATTCAACCAAACGCAACAAAAAGACTGCTATAAATATGCGGAGGAGTACAAGAAATTTTTGGATGCGGCGCGCACGGAACGCCTGGCCAATAAAGAAATTATTCGTCAGGCAAAAGCGGCGGGGTACCGACCGCTGTCTTCTTTCAGCGAATTGCACGCGGGCGACAAAGTGTACTTAGATCACAAGGGCAAAGCTGTCATCATGGCGGTTATCGGCCGCGACGACATGCGTCAAGGTCTGAAATTGATCGGCTCTCATATCGACTCACCTCGTCTCGATTTAAAGGCGAACCCGCTCGATGAAAAAGACGGCTTGGTATTTCTCCGCACGCATTACTACGGCGGTATCAAAAAATATCAATGGGTCTGCATGCCGCTTGCTCTCGTCGGTGTGATCGCCAAAACGGACGGCAGTCTGATCAACGTGGAAATGGGTCTGGATGCGGCGGATCCGGTATTGTACATCACCGATATTTTGCCGCACCTGGGACAGACACAGGCGCAGAAAAAGCTCAACGAAGCCATCACCGGCGAAATGTTGTTACCGGTAATCGGCGGTCACGGTGAGGGCAAGAAATCCGCCAAGGAAATGGTGCTGAAAATTTTCGGCGACAAGTACGGCATCACGGAAGAAGATTTCGCCAGTGCGGAGTTGGAGGTTATTCCGGCGCAATGCGCACGCGACGTCGGTATCGATCGCGCGTTTGTCATGGCGCACGGTCAGGACGATCGCGTCTGCTCCTACGGCAATCTCGCCGCCATTCTCGCCGCGAAACCGAGCACCAAAACGCAAGTCGCGTTATTTACCGATAAGGAAGAAATAGGTTCATATGGCAACACGGGGGTCAACTCTTCCTACGTCACCGACTTCATTATGGATCTGCTGGAATTGCAAGGTGACGGCAGCCATCGAGCCCTGCGTGATACATTGCGGCATACTGAAATTCTTTCCGCCGATGTGACCGCATCTTTTGATCCCACTTTTGCCGATGTAATGGAGAAAAACAATTCTTCATTGACGGGCTTCGGAATTGTTTTAACGAAGTATACCGGCGCGCGCGGTAAGTCCGGCAGCAATGATGCCAATGCGGAATTTCTCGGCAAAGTTCGCGGCATTTTCAATGAAAATAATGTGCCGTGGCAGATTGGCGAACTCGGTAAAGTCGATCAAGGCGGCGGTGGCACCATCGCTTTGTACCTGGCGGCCTGGGGTTGCGAAGTGGTCGATTGCGGCGTGACGATGCTCAGCATGCATGCGCCGCTGGAACTCGTGGAAAAAACGGATGCCTATTGCGCTTACCTTGCGTATAAAGCATTTTTCGAGAGCAACTGAATGAAATAAAAAAGAACCTCCTCGGAGGTTCTTTTTTTATAAAAATTATTTGTCGACTGTGTCGAAAATGCCGAGCGAAAGATACCGTTCACCCGTATCCGGCAATAAAGCAACAATACGCTTGCCGGCAAATTCCGGACGCTGCGCCAAGGCCGTTGCTGCTGCCAACGCGGCACCGGAAGATACCCCGACCAGAATTCCTTCTTCACGTGCCAGTGCCTGCGTGGCCGCAATCGCGTCTTCATTCGTTACTGTGAGCACTTCATCATACACGGCTTGGTCCAAAACTTTCGGGATAAAGTTGGCGCCTATGCCCTGAATTTTGTGACTGCCGGCTTTGCCTTCCGTGAGCAACGGAGAAGTCGACGGTTCCACCGCAAAAACTTTCACATCGGCATCCTTTTCTTTCAAGAAGCGTCCGACACCTGTCACCGTGCCGCCCGTACCGACGCCGGCAACAAAAGCACCGACATGACCGTCGGTATCTTCCCAGATTTCTCGTGCGGTAGTCGCCTCATGCATCGCCGGATTCGCCGCATTTTCAAATTGTTGTGGGATGAATACGTTCCCCAATTCTTTTTTCAGCTCGTTGGCTTTATCCACCGTTCCCTGCATTCCCTGCGCGCCCGGTGTCAATACAATCTCAGCGCCGTACGCCTGAGCCAGTTGGCGACGTTCGACGCTCATCGTTTCCGGCATAACCAAAATCACACGGTAGCCTTTGACGGCGCCGGCAAACGCTAAGCCTACGCCCGTATTACCGCTCGTGGGTTCCACAATGGTCATCCCCAGAACAAGCGAACCGTCTTTTTCCGCTTCGTCAATCATCGCCAGCGCCACGCGGTCTTTTACCGATCCGGCCGGATTTTGTCGTTCCAATTTTACGACAATCTGCGCCGCAAGATTACGTTTAGCCGACCATTTTTTCAATTCGACTAAAGGAGTTTTGCCCACAAGATCTAAAATCGATGTAGCAATTTTCATTCTAAAACCTCTTCCCATCTATGTCATTGTACAGATAATGTACTATTCCGTTTTTTGTAAATACACAAAGCCGCCGCCCAGCATGGTTTCTTTCGCCCATTCCGCCGGCGCAAAACTTTTTTTGATGCCTTCATCATAAACATCGGCAATGGCGGGCGACCGATCGGTATCCAAACGCACAATCGGCACCCAATGCCACGAATCAATCGTCTCTTGGTTACCGCGATGGCGGTTCAAAAAAGCAACCGGTGAATCACAGTCCAAGCCTGCCTTGATAAAATTCAACACTTCTTCGCTCGAAGGACGAAAACGAGAGACTACCGACACCGTGAGCATCCGGGCATGATAATTTTGCATTCCCGCTTCCCGAAAAAACATTTCCAAACCGTCACGTAACCAACGCGTTTTAAAAAGTCCGCCTTGGCGCGGTGTCACATAATCCCAAATCCGATTCATTTGCGTTAACACCGCATTCGTAGTCTGCAAATCCTTCCAAATGCCATCCCGATGCAAACAGTACGCCGCTAAATATGTCGCGGTGGTCGGACCGCAACCGGCGCGTTGGCGCCATTCATCCTGATACCAATCTTGTGAATACCCGTACCAAATCCGACCATTGATTTTAAAATCGAGCTGGTCGGGTTTTTGTAACGAATATATGGACATCTGTTTTCCTTCTTACTCTTCCACGATCCGGATTGATTCCATCCGGTCGCCCTGTAAAATCGAATCTACAGTATCCATACCGTCCGTTACCTGACCAAACACGGTGTGCACGCCGTTCAAGTGCGGCTGCGGTTCAAAGCAAATGAAGAATTGGCTGCCACCCGTATCTTTGCCGCGATGCGCCATCGATACGGCCCCGCGCGTATGCTTATGGGGGTTATTTTCGGTTTCACAAGGAATGGTGTAGCCCGGACCGCCGGTACCGTTACCGTTCGGACACCCCGTCTGGGCGACGAAACCCGGAATCACACGATGAAAAATCAAGCCGTCATAAAATCCTTCGCCGGCCAGTTTCGCGAAATTTTTCACCGTGCCCGGCGCTTCTTTCGGAAACAGTTCAATCGTAACTTCCGCTTTATTTTCAAGAGTAATAATAGCTTTCATAGTAATTCCTCTTCTTTCTGTGCAATGGCACGAATCACGAGCCCCGCCAGTATCATCCCGCCCACCGGCGGTACAAAAGAAACGGAGCCCGGAACCTGTTCCGCTCCTTCGGGATACTGAGGCGCAATCGGTTTCTCTTTAGAATATACGCAGGTCAATTTTGCTACGCCTGCCTGTTTTAATTCCCGACGCATTACGCGTGCCAGGCGGCACACGGAGGTGGCATAAATATCCGCCACTTCAATTTGCTCGGGATGTAATTTATTACCTAAGCCCATCGCCGCAACGATAGGTATATGTAATGCTTGCGCTTCGCGGGCAAGGCCCACTTTCGCCGTCACTGTATCGATCGCATCGATTACATAATCAACATGCAATGTTGCCAGATACGATTCCTCCCGGGGCAAGTAAAACTCTTCACGAACTTCTACTTGACACGCCGGGTTAATATCTTTGACACGTTCCGCCATTATCTGCGCCTTTGATTTTCCCAGTGTCGACACTAAAGCCGGTAATTGTCGGTTGCGATTGCTGGCCGTGACGCGGTCGGGATCAATCAACACCAAGCGACCGATGCCGGCCCGCGCCAGTGCTTCCACCGCATAGGAACCGACACCCCCGATGCCGAACACGGCCACCGCGGCACGAGACAAACGATCGACGCCGTCAGTTCCCAGCAAGTATGAAGTGCGTTGTGTAAATTCGTCCATCAGTCTTTCGCCGGCACGATTTCCAGCCAATAGTGGTCCGGATCTTCGATAAAATAAATACCCATTTTAGAATTCTCATAGCAGATACAGCCCATCGCTTTATGCTTGGCATGAGCGGCTTCATAATCTTCCGTCACGAACGCCAAATGGAATTCGTTGTCACCCAGATTGTACGGTTCTTTCCGATCGCGCAACCAGGTGAGCTCCAGCTTATGGTCCGTCTGATGATCTCCCAAATAGACGATGACAAAGCTGTCATCCTCCGCTACTTTGCGGCGAACTTCGGTAAGCCCCAGCGCCTCTTCATAAAAGGCAAGACTTTTTTCCAAGTTCAAAACATTTAGGTTATTATGGTCAAATCGAAAGGACATCGACATCGCTCCTTTGCTGAAATTCTTATTCGAATATTTTCGATATACTTATTGTAACAAATTTTTTTATATTCTGCAATTACCCTAACACCCAATGAGCCCGACTGCCTGTTTCCGTTTTTTCGATTTCCAAACGCGTATCAATGCGCTGACGCAATTCTTCTACGTGACTGATAATGCCGACAAGTCGGCCGCCCTCACGTAAATCCGTCAAAATACGAATCGCTTCGTTTAACGCGTCCGCATCCAATGTCCCGAAACCTTCATCGACAAACACGGTATCCAAACGCAAGCCTCCGGCGTAGGCCTGCGCCGTATCGGCAAGCCCCAACGCCAGCGCGAGCGACGCTTGAAAAGTTTCGCCACCCGAAAGTGTATTGGCGGGCCGGCGATCTCCGGTCCAAAAATCGTTGACTTCTAAATCCAACCCCGCCGCGCGACGTTGGTCGGTCGCCGCTTGTGCACGCACAAGCTGGTACCGTCGGTGACTCATTTTTTCCAAGCGTACGTTGGCGGCCATGATGACATCGTCAAGCAACGTCTGTAAAACATAACGCTGAAAACTCAAGCGTCCCTGCTCGCCGGTCACGCTACTGCCATTGGCCAATTCGGATAAACGTCCCACGACAGCCTGTTCCTGATCGAGTTTCGCAAATATCTGCGCGTATTCCTTCATTTTTTGCGCGGCGGCCGCCAATCGTTTGACTTTTATGCCGAACATCGTCATTCGCTCGACCGCCTCTTTATGTTCCTTTTCGGCTTGGCTGACGGCCGCCATAACTTTTGCCAAGTCGGGCGCCGCCATGCCGTCCAGTTCTTTTTTTATTTCCTCCAAACGAGTTTTGTTAGCGATGCAATCCGCTTGATATTTTTGAATTTCTTGCCGACGCTCGGTAATGGAGGGCCCCTGCGCAATCGCCTCGGCCAACAGCGTCATATCGGTAAAGCCCGATGCTTTGGCGCGCTCGAGCAATCCGTCGCGTTTCGTTTTATAGTTATGACGGCATTCTTCCAGTAGCCTTGTCACTTTTTCGTATTCTTGACGAAGATCCTGCTCCTTTTTTTGAACCTCTTTCGCCTTTGACGAAAATGCCTTTTCGCGCCGTTCGTAGTTTTCTATTTTCTCTCGCAACTGCACAACTTGCGCTTTCACCGACTCCGCATTTGTGAACTGTGGCGGAATCTGTCGTTGCGCTTCCTCAAGTTTGGTCGTTACCACCGTTCCCGCCGATTCGATTTTCGCAAGTTCTTCATTGATTTTTTGCAGTGTTTCGTTCGCTTTTTTCTCTTGCTCCTGTTGCGCGGTCAACTGCACTTTAACACGTTCAAATTCCGCTTGCGCAGACATTGCCTCTTGATGCTTCGTCTGCAATTCGGTCTCCTGCTCTATAAGTTGTGTATCGGTAAGCGATGCCAACAAAGCATCCGCCGCGTTCAACTCCTGTGCCAACAGGGATTCACGTTCCGTCAGCTGGCTCAAAAGCTGTTGCGTTGCCGCTAATTTTTCCTGCGCCAGCTTTTCTTCTTCCTGCGCATCTTGCCACGTTGCTTCATCCGGCATTTCCTCATCGGTCACCGCCGGTTGCGGATGATGCAGAGATCCGCATACCGGGCAGGGAGTGCCCGCCGTAAGTTCCGCGCCTAACCATGCCGCCCAGTTTTTTTCACGCAGATCGGCCAAGTGTTCCCGCTTTTTAACAACGTTTTGCAAAGCGGTTTGCTGCAAAGCAAGCGTGTTTTTCAGGGTTTCAATATCCCCTCTGACCGCATCATGGTCTTGCTGACGTTTCCGATACGCTTGGTATTCCTTTTGCCGTCGTTTATGCGACGCCAATTTTTCTTCCCAAATCGGCTCTTTCTCTGCCAACTCACGAAGCGCATTCCCTTGCTCGGAAAGATCCGTGATGGCTTTCGCGAACCGTTCCGCTTCCGCCTGCGCCGCTTTTTGCCGCTCTTCCGCCGCAGCGTGTTTCTTTTGATTCTCTTCTTCTTGCCGTGTCAATTGCGCTACTTCATCAAACCAACCGATGACTCTCGTTAACCGCTCTTGTTCCAGTTTATATTCACTTTGCGCGGAACGTTCCGCATCTAAAAATTCTTCCTCTTTTGCCCAGTAAAGAGTCTCCTCTTGCAGTTGTTTTAATTCCGGTTCCCACTCGCTTTGCTGCTGACGATATCGGGATCCCTTCGTTTGTTCATCGGTGAGCGCCTGCATGCTGTCGGCCATTGTTGTTGCCTTTTGCCAACGCTCCAGTTCTGCGGCCTTTTCTTGCATCATTTCGGACTCGTCGGCAAGCTTTTTCTGCACAGCGAGCGCGATTTTTTCTTTGCTTTTAAGGTCTTGCCATGTCTGCGCTGCTTGCGCCGACTGCTGTGCTTCTTGGCGAGCTTTTGCCAAAACGAGCTCCGCGTCTTTCGCTTCGTTCCATTCCGCTTGGGTTATTTGTATGGCAGATTGCAATTCTTCTTCCGTGGTAACATTTTCCGCCCCCAAATCGCGTTCCCGATCGCGCTTCGCCTCTTCAAAAGATGACGCGAGCGCCTGAGCGCGCTCTTTCAATAACGACGCTACGCGGGCGGCGATTTCCGTCGCAAAAAGTTTGGCCAAAATCTGCTCTCGTTCCGCCGAGCTCGCCAATAAAAGTTGACGAAAATTCCCCTGCGGCAAAAGCACGACCTGACGGAACTGATCGACATCAAAACAGATCAGGTCCAAAATTTTGCCTTGCACATTGCGATCGCCCATCGATTCCAATTCCTTGCCGTCACCTGCGATCTTGACAAATTCCACTTTGGCGGGGCGCTCCGTTGTTCCCGTCCCCCGTTGTTTGCTCAGGCGTTGCGCCGGCTCACGCACGACACGATAGCAGGTATCGCCGAGCGCAAAATCAAGTTCCACCCGTGTCGGTAACGATGTCGGTGCATACGCACTGCGCATATTACGCGCGTCACGTTCGCTGCTGGTTTTGCCGTAAAGCGCAAAACAAATCGCGTCGAAAATCGTCGTCTTGCCTGCACCGGTCGGTCCGTGCACCAAAAAGAACTGCCGCTCACCGAGGCGAGTAAAATCAATTGTTTGCGCTGCCACATAGGGGCCGAACGCCTGCATCATCAAACGTAACGGTCTCATGACTCCGCCTCCTGCCATACTTCGGCCATAACCTGTGTCTCGGTTTCATCGAGCGGCCGACCGCCGACATCCTCGATAAATTGCGCAAACATATCCGTATAGGTTAACCGACGAATGTCCGCTGTGGTGCGCTCGCCCTGCTGCGCTTTGAGGCCGATCGGTTCCAGGGCCAGCACGTTCGGAAATTTTTCGCGCAGCCGGCTCATCGCGGCCAGCACCGGCGCCTCATCCGTCAGTCGTAATAACAAATAATCGTCACTCGACGGCGTAAGGTCGCCCATAAGTTCCTGAAACGCGCCCGTGATGATGCGCAAATCACGACGCTTGCGCAAGGTAACACTCTCCCGCCGCACCGCTCCTGCCGCATCAATCTCGACCAAATCAACGCTTTTCTGCTGTTCCACTTCATTGAAGGAGTATTTTAACAACGAGCCGCTGTAACGCAATTTACCCTCCGCCATAGTTTGCGGTCGGTGCAAATGTCCGAGCATCGTGTAATGAAAATCTTGGAATACATCCGTTCCTACCTGTGACGATCCGCCGACGGAAAGCGGCCGTTCCGAATCCGACGGACTGCCGCCGGCCACAAAGGCATGCGCCACGGCAATACGCCGGGCCGATGACGGTACCTGCTGCAACAGACGCTCTGCCTGCACGCGGAATAAGCTGTCATAATCACGCACCTGCGGTTCATCGTATTTGATTCGTATCGTAGCCGGATCGGCAAACGCAAACGGGCAAAAATACACCGGTCCCGCCGCATCATGAAGCACAAGCGGCGCGGTATCGGCTTCGGCCATGCCGTAAATATAGACACCGCTTTCGCGCAAAAGCCGCGACCCGTACGACAAGCGATCGGTGCTGTCGTGATTACCGCTGATCGCAATCAAAGGAATAGCGGCGTAGCTTAATTCCGTAACCATATCATCCCATAAATGCACGGCATCCGTAGGCGGCACTGCGCGGTCATAGATATCGCCCGCCACCACCACAGCGTCCGGTCGGTAGTCACGCACCAATGCGCTGAAATCTTGCAGCGTGTACGCCTGATCTTCCGTCAAGTAACGTTCATAAAAAATTCGTCCTAAATGCCAATCGGCCGTATGAATAATGCGCATAGCAGCTCCTTTAATGTGTTTTTTTTATTATATCATCGAGGCTCTTTTACCGATGCGTGGGAATGATGAATAACTTATGATTTACTAAAATACGATTATAAAAAAATCCCCCGAAGGGGATTTTTTTATGACAATGTTAAAACGATTGTCTCCAATAATCTTGTTTGCACTTCCGTTGCCGCGGACACTTTACCGTTGCGCTGATCATATGCCAACGCTTCCGTGTTCGGCAAAAGCAGCCGTGTTTTGTCATGGCTCCGATAGACCAAAAGGCGCTGCGGTATAGTAAGAGCAAGATCCGGATGTTCGCGCCACAATGATTCCGCTTGCGGGTCGTGGTACTCGATCATCCAAAAAGGATTGTTCTCATCCCCCATTGTGGTAACCGTCACCGCTGTATAACCGGCTTGCTCCAGCGCCGTTAACAGACAAGGCACCCATTTCTGCGGTTCGGTTTTAAGCGTCACTTCATACGCATTGCGACCGACGCGTTCGCCTTGCAAACCGGCTTGTTGTAAAATGGCAAAGCTTTTTTCAAACTGCGGGTAGCGCGTGTCATAACGATCTCTTTCACTCGGAATGTCGGTATAAATTCCACCGCTGACGCCGTGATGATGACCGAAACCGATGCCGATCCCGAAATTTACCGCGCCTGTTGTCATTGTTACACCAAAAGACAAACCAACCGCTAATACCAAATATTTCCACCGTTGCATCGTATCACCCCTTTGGAAAGTTTATATTTTCAGTATAGCACAAATTAATATATGAATTTATGCATGATTTTATCTCATCTCATGATATAATAGATATTTGATGAATAAAGGAGGAAATAGATGTTAGAAGAATTTATCAATTTGAAAATATCCAAACCGATTATTACCGCCCTGAATGAAATGGGTTTTGAAGAGCCGACACCGATCCAGCGCGAGGCCATTCCGATCGCTTTGAGCGGCCGTGATATGATCGGCCAGGCACAAACCGGTACGGGTAAAACAGCGGCATTCGGTATTCCGATGCTGGAACGTGTACCGGCCAAAGGGGAAGGTCCGTTTGCCCTTGTGCTGGCGCCGACACGTGAGCTTGCCATTCAATCGGCAGAAGAGATCAATCGCTTGGCGCAACACTTGCCGCACTGGGCATTGCCGATTTACGGCGGTCAGGACATGGGCCGTCAATTGCGCAGTCTTAACAAACGTCCGCCGATTATTGTTGCGACACCGGGCCGTCTGATGGATCACATGCAGCGCGGAACCATTTCACTCGACAATATCCGGCTCGTTGTGCTTGACGAAGCGGATGAAATGCTCAACATGGGCTTCATCGATGACATTAACAAAATCGTCAGCGCTACGCCGGAGGATCGGCAAACGCTGCTGTTCTCCGCCACGATGCCGAATGCCATTCGTGAATTGGCTGACAAATTTCTGACGGAACCGGAACATGTCACTATGAAGATGAAAGAAGTGACCATTGATCTGATTGACCAGGACTACATTGAAGTAGCGGAACGCCAGAAATTCGATGTACTCTGCCGCCTTTTGGATATGCAGGATCCGACGCTTGCGATTATTTTCGGCCGCACCAAACGGCGCGTCGATGAAGTAACCGAAGCATTAAAGAAACGCGGTTATACGGCGGAAGGTTTGCACGGTGACTTGTCGCAGGCGAAACGTGATAAAGTCATGCGTCAATTCCGTGAAAATACGATTGATCTTTTGGTCGCTACCGATGTGGCGGCGCGCGGTCTTGATATCAGCGGCGTAACGCATGTCTACAACTACGATATGCCGCAGGATCCGGAAAGCTACGTGCACCGCGTCGGACGTACCGGTCGCGCCGGTCAGGCCGGTTTGGCAACGACATTTGTCGTACCGCGCGAAATGGAACATTTGCGCGCGATCGAACATTTGATTCGTCGTCGTATTGCCCGTCGCGCTATTCCCAGTCTGTCTCAAGTTATTGAAAGCAACCGTAAAAATGCGTTGACCAATTTGGTGCGCACTGCGGAACAGGACAACTTGGACGGTTTCCATGCCTCTGCGGAGGAATTATTGCGTGAGTTGGATTCCGTTACATTGGTCGCGGCGGCGATTAAGCTGCTGACGGAAGAACCGGACACTACGCCGGTCAACATCACGGCGGAACGTCCGCTCGCCCGCAAAAAAGGTAATTTTGCGCATCGCGGCCCGCGCTCGGGACAAAATCAGCGTAGCGGCGGAAAGCGCAATTTCAGTCGCGGCAAACGTCGCGAACGCAGTGATCGCAGTGATCGCAATGATCGTAACGACCGCGGCTACAAATCCACTTCGCGCAAAGGCGGCAAGAAAAAGAAATTCACCTCCGGTTTTGAACCGTACTTCCGTGATTGATTAATAAGCAATAAAAAAGACGCTTGCGCGTCTTTTTTTATTGCTTCGCAGCGGATTCTGTATCGCTATCCTGCGTTTCTGTTTCCTTTTGATATTCCCTTGCCAAATCGGCTGTCAGCTCCTGCCAACGTGCCGTCAGAAGCTGCGCATAGGGTACCGGCGGCAAACCGTAATTTCCTAACCCGAAACCGTCGTTAACTTCCACCAGTAATGTGCGGCCTTCGCTGTCCACACCGAAATCGATGGCATAACCGCGCGGTGCGGAGTGGTACGCTGCGATCGCGCGCTGAATAATATCTACATCCGGCGTGATATCCCATTTACCTTTATACCAGAACATTCCGAGCGGCACTCCGTCACAAACATAGACGCGCCACTCCGAAATAAATTCTATTTTTTCACTGCACCAAACGTCAATATCCGAAACAAAACCGCCGAGCTTTACCAAATCACTTGTTTCTTCCAGGACAGTGCCGATAAAGCGTTTCGTTTCTTTGCGCGGCTTGATAAATACGCGCCACAATGACGGATCATTCGTAATCGTAAAAAGCGTGGACGGCCAAATTTTCCGCCCGAGAAATTCCTGCAGTTCTTCCGGATAATCCAAATTCGGACATTCGATGTCCCAGCCCGTTAAGAGATCGTGCAAATCCTGTTCACTGCCGACAATGACCGTGGCCGGATCCACCGCTTGTAAGGCATGCACGGTGGTGTAAAAGTCCACATCTCCCAGTTGTTTGAACCCTTCATAGGCGATGTGCATATGATGGTCGTAGAGTAAACCGTCATGATTTTTGCGCAATAACGCTTTCATGCCGCTCTCCTTTCCTCTTGCACGCTTGTATAGTTTACCTGTCCGCAAAGGGAAGGTTTATATTCGAGTTTATTTTACCATCTTTTGTGCTCTCACAAAAGTTTCGCAATGGCGATAAATAAAGAAACAATTCATTTACGTCGGTTCCGCAAAAGAATTGTTTCTTTCCATTTTTATCGATTTATCCTATGCCAAATACATTTGGCGTGTGATTGTATGGTGGAGACGAGGGGAGTCGAACCCCTGTCCAAAAGTATTGCCCTAACAACCGCTCCGGGTGCAGTTCATGATCGGGATTTCGCAACGGCTTCGCTCATGAACAAGCCGACCGCCGCTAGACTGAAGAGTTTCCGCTAACGTGCGTCAGTCGCGCGCGTTAACGTATCCTACCGGTTGACGCCGAGCTTATGCCGTAGGAAAACATAAGGCGGCGTGGCATTAAGCTGCCAGTGCAAATTCGTTGTTTGCGTGTAAGTTAAGTCCGGTGTTTAACGGGATGACTGGGATCCCGACCCGCTGTCATTAGCACAACTACTCCTGTCGAAACCAGTGCGTCCCCGAAGTAGTAAGTGTAGCATACCACAATCGTTTTGTTTGTTCAAGCATGCCGCGCGGCAAGGGCACGATCCATATCGCGCTTCGCACTTTTTTCCGCTAAGTCGCGGCGTTTATCATAATTCTTTTTACCGGTGCAAAGGCCCAATTTAACTTTCACTTTGCCACGCGACCAATATAACGAGAGCGGAATGAGCGTGTAACCCTTTTGCTGCACTTTGCCGAACAAGCGGTGGATCTCACTTTTATGCATCAAAAGCTTGCGGTTACGCAACGGGTCCTGATTGAACCGATTGCCCTGTTCGTAAGGGCTGATATGCACGTTGTAAAGCCACAGCTCGCCTTGATGTATCCTGACGAACCCGTCTTTTAAATTCACCTTGCCGGCACGCAGGGATTTAACTTCCGTTCCAAAAAGAGCAAGGCCGGCTTCATACGTTTCGTGCACAAAGTAATCGTGTCTTGCCTTGCGGTTATCTGTAATTTGTCGTGTATTCTCGCGCGCCATATTTCCTCCGTTTACTAGCGACGGCGGCGTTTGCCTCGCTTACCGTTTTTATTTTTTAGTCGTTTCGCCTTGGCCAGCTTTTTCGCCGCTTTCGTCTTACTCTTGCCCTTATTGCGACTGCGGATGGCCGCCGATGCCTGTGCGACTTCTTCAAGCGAGTTAAATTCTCCGAGCAGGAAGTCGAGTGTGCGATGTTCGATATCGGCTTTCGCCAATGTCACGCGAACGGTATCACCCAACTGGAAAATCGTTTGTCCGCCATGATCTTTAAACGTATAATCCCGTTCCTCAAAATGGCCTTGCCCATTATCGATCACGTCGGTATGGACCAATCCCTCCGCGCCGTTATCCAGGGCGACAAATATACCGAAATTGGCAAGTCCTGTGACGGTCGCATCAAACGCTTCGCCGACAAACGGTGCCATGTATTCCGTCCGTTTCAAATCGTTGGTTTCACGTTCCGCTTCTACCGCTCTGCGTTCCGCCATCGAAGACTGCTCCGCCGCGCGCCCTAGCCATTGTTTATCGCGCGCCGGCTGCGATTTGCCCGCCAAAACTTCACGGACCAAACGGTGCACCACGAGATCCGGATAACGTCGAATCGGCGATGTGAAATGTGTGTAACATTCGGAGGCCAAACCGAAATGCCCCCAATTAACGATGTCATAATAGGCTTGCGGCAACGAACGCAGCGTCATTGTTTCAATAATCGGTTGGATGCCGTGTTCTTCGGCAACGGCCAACATTTTTTGAACGTCTTTCGACTCTACTTCCGCGCCCAATTCGATTTGCACACCCCAAACCTGCAACAGGTTCAAAACCATTTGCAGTTTTTCTTTGTCCGGTGATTGGTGCACACGGAAAATGGCGACCCGATTTTCTTTCGAGATAAACTGTGCGATCGTTTCATTGGCCAACAACATAGCCTCTTCAACCATTTTTTCGGCAATGGTGCGGTCACGTTTGGCGATCTGGATCGGCTTACCCTCTTCATCCAGCAAGATTTTGAATTCAGGGAAATCAAAACTCAACGCGCCGCGTTCCGTACGCATGCGAATCAAACGTTCCGCCAGTTCCTGCCAGGTTTTGAGCATCGTAAGATGTGGTTCTAAATTGTCCGGATAAATATCTTCCAACAGTGCTTTACGAACTTCCGCGTAGGTACAACGGCGAGCACTTTTAATGATGCCGGGGCCTATTTTAGAGTTCACCACTTCGCCCGCTTTGTTGACTTCCATGACCACGGACATGGTATAGCGATCGACGCCTTCATTTAAGCTGCAGACACCGTTTGAAAGCACTTCCGGCAACATCGGAATAACGCGATCCGCCAAGTACACGCTGGTACCGCGGCGAAATGCTTCTTTATCCAATTCCGAACCGCGTTTCACATACCAGCTGACATCGGCGATATGAACGCCCAGCTCCGTATTGCCGTTGTCCAATGTGCGACAGTATACGGCATCGTCAAAATCTTTGGCATCCGCACCGTCGATCGTGATAATCGGCTGATCTCGGAAATCCATCCGATCCCCCGGTGTAATCGGTATTTTCGCAACTCGTTCCGCTTCGTCAAGAACTTCTTTCGGAAATATTTTGGGGATATGGTGGCTGGCAATAATCAAGCTGATATCCAACCCTTTATCGCCCTCGTAACCGAGCACTTCTTCGATAATGCCTTCTGCCATGCGCTTTGCTTCCGGCCATTTAGTGATGCGTACCAGCACCTTGGCGCCGCTTTTGGCATCTTGCATTTGATCGGCGGGAATATAAATGTCCGCCCCCATGCGCTCATCGTCCGGCGTTACAACCGCAAAATTTTTCTGCAATTCAAATGTACCGACTACCGTTTCATTCGCGTGCGTGACGACCCGTACTACCTGCCCTTCATACTTACCGGCCTGTGATTTGCGTTCGAGCACTTCCACCTGTACGGTATCGTTGTGCATGGCATTACCGCGACGTTCTTTGCCGATATAAATATCTTCATGTTTATCGTCGGTAATCAAAAATCCGAAATTTGTAGCGTATCCTTTGTATACGCCCGTTACCATTTGTCCGGGACTGTATCCCTGCATTCGGTCAATCACTCGCTTTGCCATACGCCACCTCCGGAAACAAAAAGCCCGCCTCAGCGGACTTTGTTAGTACGTATTCAAGTATTTCACAAGCGCTAACGTAGTCAACGCGAAAACAATACCCAAAATAACGGTTAAGCGCGATAAAATCGCATCTTTGCCACGCGCTTTACCACCGAAGAAGGTATCTGCCGCGCCGCCGATAGAACTCCCCATACCGGCTGTCTTGCTTTCTTGCAGAACCACAACGGTAATCAATAATACCGCGATGATCATCTCTGCAAACATCAACGTCATCTTCAAAACAGTTTTCATCCTTTCCTTTAATGATTTCGAAAATATAATTCCATCTTACGCTTCATGCGCTGAATCGCATTATCTACTGTTTTTACCGGACGACCGATGCGTTGCGCAATCGTTTCATAAGAAAGTCCTCGCAAATAGTAGAGCAGCACCCGCAATTCCAGCTTGCTCAAAACGCGCGGCACCGCTTGTGAAAGCGATACCATCCACTCGTTACGTAAATAAATCGACTCGGGATCGCTGTCGTTGTCTGTTGCCAGCATCTCCAATAGCGGACGCCCGCCATCGTCTTCTTCAAACACCGATCGATTGAGAGATATATAGGAATTGAGCGGCTGGTGTTTATACCGAGTGGCTCCTTTGATCGCCGTCAGCATTTGCCGGGTAATACAGATATTGGCAAAGGTTTTAAAGCTCGCACCGTATTTAGGATCATAATCGCGCGCCGCTTTAAACAGACCGATCATCGCTTCCTGCACCAAATCGTCGCTTTCCGCTCCGGCTAAAAAGTACGAGCGGGTCCTCAATTTGGCTAAGCCTCGATAGCGTTCAATAATCGCTTCCAGAGCCTCGGTGTCTCCTGCTTGGCTGCGGAGTACCAACTCTTCATCCGTCGGCATTTCCGACGAATACTCCGTCGCCTCCATGCGAACGCCTCCTCACCCAATATATACAAAATCATTATACTTAAATAAAACTAGCGGCGCAAGCACCGTAATTCATTTGCGGCGGCGCAGCCGTTCTAAAAAATCCCGCGCGTCGGGGCACAACTGCTCTACTAATGCGACGCGCTGTTTTTGCGTGAAGTTTGAATGTTCTTCTTTTTGCGCCTTTTTATCGGCACGTATGTCATGCATCAAATCCCGCACCGATTTACGGTACGCGCCGCTGCCGCTGACTTGCGACTGCTCCGGTCCGTCCGACGTCACCACATAGATGTAGCGGTAGTTATCGCGCTGGCGAAAGGCTGCTTTTTCGATATAGCTGTCAGCAGTGGTTTGCGCCGTCGTATACACGATATGAAAACCGGGCGCACGTTCGATTATTTTGCTGGCATGCCCGATCTTTTTGCCGTCAAATACCAAGACTACTTCGATCCCCGTGTGCTTTGCCAGATCGAGCAAGGTATCCGCTAAAAATTCCCGGGCGTGTTCCAGATCATCTTTTTCAAAGCGCCAATACACAGGATCGGCAAAAATCACGTTGTAGCCGTCCACCAGCCACAACGGTTTCAAATTGTATTCAGTCATGTTGGGACCGTTGTTGCCGCGCCGCCTCAAACATCATCAGCGCGCCGGCGACCGATACATTCAATGAGGATACTTTCCCCCACATCGGAATCTGTACCATGAAATCGCAATTTTCACGTACCAATCGCGAAATGCCCTTTCCTTCATTCCCCAGCACGATCACTATTTTGCCGCGCCAATCCGCTTTTGTGTACGTTAAATCGCCTGCCATATCAGCGCCGCCTACCCAAAAGCCCGCTTGTTTCAGCGCCGTCAATGTTTGCACTACGTTGGTGACGCGTGCAATCGGCAGCCATTCCACCGCGCCGGCCGATGTTTTATGAACGACCTCAGTCACTGCCGCGCTGCGTCGCTCGGGAATAATGACGGCGGCCGCTCCCGCGCCGTCCGCGGAGCGAATGATCGCGCCGAGATTATGCGGATCTTCGACACCGTCCAAAAGTATGACCAACGCATTTTCCATGTTTTGCACCGTCGCCAGTACACTTTCCAATGTGGCGTATTCATACGGCGGTAATTCCACCACAATGCCTTGTTGTCGCACATCGGGCACCATTTGTTGTAAGGTTTTGGCATCCGTCTCATGAACGGCAATTCCCGCCTTACGCGCCGTTTCAACCAACGCTTTCACATCACCGCGCACCGGCGTCTGCACATAGAGCGCGCGAGCGCGCCCGCTGGCAATCGTCTCCACTGCGCCGCGACGGCCGGCTATGTAATGAGCGGAAGCATCGGTATGCTCACGACGTTTACCGCCGAACTTAGGTTTGGCTTTGGATCTCATGTCGCATTACCTCCTGCGCAATCGGCCAGGCCGTTTGTAAAAGTGTCTCCAGTCGCTCTTTTTGATCATGACGATAGCAATACCCAAGCAACGCTTCCCACGCTGTACTCTGTTGGTATTCGACAAGCGTCGCACTGGCGGGCGCATGGAGAGAAAGATTACGGGCGCGGCGGCAAAGATCCCGCTCTTCTTCTGTCAGCGTATCCCATAAAGTCCGTAATACCGCGCTTTGATTTTTCGCCGCCACCAAACGTGCCGCCAGATCATGCAACACACGCGTTTTGGGAATTCCGGTCGCGGCGAGACGAGTGCGTACAAAAACACTGTAGACGGCGTCACCGACGAACGCATACGTCTGCAGATCCCACTCCTCTTCGGTCGTCGTCCCCTGCGCCAAACGCTCGATCGCTTCGTCACGCAGATATAAATATTGTTTAAATTTCACGACGATGCCACGTCGAACCTTCCGGTCCGTCTTCAACCACAATTCCGATCGCGGCCAGTCGATCCCGCAGCAAGTCGGCGAATTGGTATTTTTTCTCGGTGCGCGCCTGTTCCCGCAGCGCCAAAACGGATTGCATCACAGCCTGGTAACGTGCTTCCGGCGCATGTTGCGGCGGTTCCGCTTCAAGAGCGACTCCGAGAGCATTAAATCGCTCAGTCATTTCTTGCACCAGTTCCGGTAAATCTTCATTGATTGCCTGTTGGCGAACGCCGACGAGCATTTCCAGCAACTCTTTGAATTCGTTGTCGTTCACTTCCGGCTCTTTCCAGACCTGCGGCAAAATGCCGAGGACATCCATCATTTCATGCAAAACATCCAGTACCGTATTCAGCGCGCGGGCATCTTCACCGTTATTGCCGGCAAGATAGATATTCGTATTTTTCACCAACGTAAACATCGCGCCGATGGCAAGTGCTGTGTTGAAATCATCATTCATTGCGGCGATAAACGCGTGCCGCGCTTCAATCGCCGCCGTACGCAATTCCTGCGCGGTGAAATCTTCTTCCTGATGGCCGCGGTTGACCGCCTGCCGCAATTTCGCCACCGTTGCCGCCAGACGAGCCACTGTCCGCTCCGCCTCTTCCAATCGTTCATCACTGAAGTCAAGCGGACTGCGATAATGCGTGGAAATAAGGAAAAAGCGCAATGCGTCCGGACTGTACTTGGCTAAAATATCTTTGACGAGGAAAAAATTACCCAGCGATTTACTCATTTTTTCCTGATCGATTGTGATAAATCCGTTATGCAGCCAGTAATTAACGAAAGCGTGACCTGTGCAGCCTTCCGACTGCGCAATTTCATTTTCATGGTGTGGGAAAATAAGATCGCTGCCGCCGCCGTGGAAATCAAATGTATCACCGAGATATTTAGTACTCATCGCGGAGCATTCGATGTGCCACCCCGGACGGCCTTTGCCCCATGGGCTGTCCCACGACGGTTCATCGGGTTTGGCCGCTTTCCACAAGGCAAAGTCTCCCGGATTGCGTTTTTCGTCATCGACGGCCACACGCGCGCCCGCCAGCATGTCTTCCACATTGCGACCGGAAAGTTTCCCGTACGGCGCAAATGTAGAGATGTCATAGTACACATCGCCGTGCAACGGATAGGCGTGTCCTTCCGCAATCAGTCCTTCGACCATGCGAATAATGTCATCCATGTGCTCGGATACGCGCGGATAGCGATCTACGCGGCGAATATGCAACGCGTCCATCACTTCAAAATACGTCGCGATGAATTGCCCGGCAATATCGCTCCATTGTACGCCCGCCAATTTCGCCGCATTGATAATTTTGTCATCCACATCCGTGAAATTTTGAATATGTGTTACTTGGTAACCGCGGTATTCCAAGTAACGATGAATCACATCCCACGTCACAAACGGTCGCGCGTTACCGATATGCGAATGATTGTACGGCGTGACACCGCACACATACATTTTTACTTTCCCGGGAGTAATCGGCTTGAACTCTTCTTTTTGCTTGGAAAGCGTATTATATACATAAATATTTTTTAAATCCGTTTCATCGACTTGCATAGTTTTCCTCCAGTTTTGCTAAACGTTCTTCCAAAAGTGCGACTTGTTCTTTCAAATTCGTAATTTTTTCTTTAATCGGATCCGGTAATTCGGAGTGATCCAAATCGACTTCCTCTTCATCGTTATCGATATGCAACGGGCTGATACCCCGGCTGGAAATCACTTGTCCCGGAATACCGACAACGGTACTGTGCGGCGGCACCGGTTTAAGCACCACCGAACCGGAACCTATTTTAGCTCCTTCACCTACGGTAAACGAACCGAGCACTTTGGCTCCGCAGGCGACTACCACGTAATCCTCGAGCGTCGGATGACGTTTGCCTTTTTCTTTACCCGTACCGCCCAAGGTTACCCCCTGATAGAGTGTCACATTATCGCCGACAACGGCCGTTTCACCGATCACCACTCCGCCGCCGTGATCAATAAAGACACCGTTACCGATCTGCGCGCCGGGGTGAATTTCAATGCCCGTAAAAAACCGTGCCCAATGGGATAGTAACCGCGCGATAAAAAAGCAATTGTGTCGATACCACCAGTGCGATACACGATGCCACCATAATGCATGCAAACCGGGATAGCAAAAAATGACTTCCCAAAAGTTTTTTGCTGCGGGGTCGCGCGCGAACACGACGCGAATATCATTTTGGCATTGTTGCAAAAAGTTCACTTGCCGCTCCTTAAAAATAAAAAAACCACCTGCTGCAGAGGCGTTGAAACGCGGTTCCACTCTGCTTTACAGATAGCTGTATCTCGATCGTCGTAACGGGACTTTACCGTTGCTGCGTACTCATTTTCTGCAGCACCACTCCGGGAGGCACTTCAACGTTGGTTGCCAAGCGAACTCACAGCCACGATCCGCTCTCTCTTAAGACAACACCGACGTTTACTTTTTCCGTTCATCGTGTATTTTCAATATAGTCTAGTGTAACGAAAAATGATAATTTTGTCAACTTTAAAACTGTTTATCGGCTGACCTGGTCTTTGCCCCCACACTCGCCTGCTGGAACTTTCGCTCCTCTCGTCACTATTCGCCCTCTCGGTTTTACCGGCAGGTCTTACTTCTAAGCCGCACCATGCTCAAAAACGTTTTGTTTTCTTACGTGGGTCGTTTTGCCTGCGACTGGCCTCGACTTGCAACCACAGACCCGTAAACAGTTTGCCTCATTCTACAAACCCGATTAGAAAAAGTCAAGCTAAAAAGATCGTTTCTTCTATATAAAATCGGCATACGAAAATCGCAGATTTTATCTCATCTGAATCGAAAAAAAGGGTATAATGAAATAAGGCTTAAAGAAAACACACTCTTTACATAAATAAACAAGGATGTTTGGCAATGTTTACCTTAAATTTAATGCATACGGCGGCAGTGTACCAAAAAGATCGACGCGAATTGGGCCGAGTCATGGAGCCCATGCTTTTTTTGCTGCGCCAAAAAAGCCACCGCCTCTACTCTCATTCGATTCAGGTCGCGCATTACGCAGCCAGCATCGCCGCTCAAATGGGTTTACCGGCCACCGAAATCGAAACGATTCAATCGGCCGCTCTGTTGCATGATATCGGACTTTTGACATTACCTACAGTAGCGTTACACAAGATGCCTTTCTTGACAAGGCGCGAACAAGCTCTATACAAAAAGCACCCGGATCTCGGCAGCAATATGCTCGAAACGATTCCGGCTTGCCAACATATTATTCCTTATATCCGACATCATCATGAACGCTGGGACGGCACCGGTTTTCCCAAGCATCTGCGCGGCGTAAATATTCCTTTGGGTGCCCGCATCATTGCCGTTGCCGATTACTACGAACAAATCACCAATCCCTCGGCGGAAAATTGGGCGAAAACAAAACAGGAAGCGTTGAATGAACTCTTCAGCGCCTCCGGTCTTCTGTTTGATCCGTCGATTGTCCGTGTGTTTATCGACATTTTGAGTTAACGCGCGCCCGACGCGATTACCCAACCGATAATTTGTGCGGCACCGGCTCGGTACAAAACGCGCGCCGCTTCTTCCAGCGTAGCGCCCGTAGTATAGATATCATCCACAAGAATCACCGTACGACCTGTCAATGGAACTCCTTCCCACTGGAAGGAGTTTTTTATATTGGTATGACGATCTGTACGACTCAATGTGGATTGCGCCGGTGTGTGACGTATTTTGACAAGGTCTTTTGACCATTGCCAGCCGCGTTCCCGCGCCAGCGGTGCGAAAATTTCCGCCACCTGATTAAAGCCACGCTCGGCGTAGCGCTCCCGCGAGAGTGGAATCGGTACGCACAGAGCGTCATCCGGAAACGCATCCGGCCAGGGAAAATCGCGCAACAAATTTTGAAATACCAGTGGATCCAAATGCTTGCGTCCGAATTTATAACGCAACAAGGCGCTGCGCACGCCGCCGCGGTAATCCGTGCAAGCGTAACATCCCGTAAGCTTGCCGTGATGACTCCCCGCAAGCTGTCGCGGCTGCCATACCTCGTCACGGCAATGCCGACACCACTCACCGTGCCGACTGACCGCCACGTGACAGCCGGGGCAATGCGGCGGATATAAAAAAGATAAAAGATATTGCCAAAAACTAGGCATCGATTTCTCCTGTCAAACGCGCACGCAAAAGGCTGGTGCGACCGGCTGTGTGTTGGGTGCGCAATGCTTTCTTGAACGCCGCCGGCGAACCGACAATATACACATGGGATTTGGCACGGGTCACTGCCGTATACACAAGATTTCGCTGCAACATGATTTGTTGCGAAGGCAGCAGCACCAACACTACCGTTTCGTATTCGCTCCCCTGACTCTTATGCACAGTCAGTGCATAAGCCAACTGCAGTTCCTGTAACTCACCGCGCTCATAGGTAGAATTTTTAATGCGAAAATCGACCGCGATATGTTCCTCGCCGACTGCATATACTTCGCCCAAATCACCGTTATAAACGCCTTTTTCGTAATTATTTTTCCGCTGCATGACCTTATCGCCGACCTGCAAACCGCGGTTGGATTTTCCCATGTATCCGTGCGCCTGCCGCTGCAACGCCTGATTCAATGCATCGACACCGCAGATACCTCGGTACATCGGCGCCAGCACCTGCATGGCAAACTGACGCTCCGGATCCGCGTAACGGAGCGTGCGACAAAGTGACAAAACTTCCTCGAGCGCTTCTTCTTCGGCGCAGTCGATAAAAGTAACGTCATCACGCCACACCGGCATCTGCCCTTGGCGTATGGCCGCGGCGGCCAGCGCAATACCGCTGCCTTCCTCCTGTCGGTAAATATGCTCCAGCCTTACGACCGGCACCGTATCCGATGCGATGATATCGCGCAACACGTTCCCCGGACCAACCGGCGGCAACTGATCGACATCACCGACAAAAATGACGCGGGCGTGATCGGGCACCGCCTCCAAAAAATGGTACATCAGGCTGACATCCAACATGGACGCCTCATCGATAATGAATAAATCGCCCTTCAAAGGATTTTGCGCATCACGCTGAAAAACACTTGCGTCCTCCACCAATCCCGCTTCCAACAACTTATGCAAAGTGGACGCGTCCTGCTCGGATGTTTCCGCAAGTCGCTTCGCGGCTCGTCCGGTCGGCGCAGCCAAAACAGTTCGCAGACGAGCTTGGGAAACAACCGCCAAAAGAGCCCGCACCAATGTTGTTTTGCCCGTACCGGGGCCGCCGGTAATCACGAGCACGCCGGTTTCCAGCGCGGCAAGGATGGCTTGAATTTGCTCGGCGGCCAACGTCACCTCTTCTTTTGCCGCCCACCTTTCCAAAATCATTTCCGCACCGACTACCGTCAGCGGTTCTACTGTCTGCAGACGCTCGATGTGATGCGCTACACCCGTTTCCGCTTCATACAAAGAAAGATGGTACACGTAAGCTGTATCATCGACAATCGTCACGGGATAAACGCCATACTCCAAAAGTTCTCCCAAGGCCTCGCGAATACGATCTTCATCGATCCGCAGAAGGCGCGCCGTTTCCCGTGCCAGAGTTGCCAACTTCAAGCAACTGTGACCGCGTTCGGCTCCCCGCAGAAGCACTTCATTCACACCCGCTTCCACCCGATCCATGGAATCTTGCGGCATTCCCGCGTGCATGGCCAGCGCATCGGCACTGCGAAACGGAAATCCTTCCACATCGCGCGCCAGTCGATACGGATCATTTTCCAGCACCGTCAGAGCCGATTCCCCGTATTGCTTTTGTAATACCGCGGCAAATCGTCCGGCCACGCCCGCTTCTTCCAGCGCCAATGTCAGCGCATGCAAGTCGCTTACTTCATGGTATGTCTGCGCAAAATTACGCCAAGTGGTTTCACCGATACCGCGCACTTCCGCTAACCGTTCGGGCGATGTATCCAAAACGGCAAGCGTTTCCTCACCGAAATGATCCACAATTCGTTTGGCAAGTGCGGGACCGATGCCGCGAAACAGGCCCGAACCGAGATAACGAACGATGCCGGCGGCGCTTTGCGGGCGCACTCTTCGCAACGCGGTAATGCGCAGCTGTCGTCCGAAGCGCGGATGTTCCACCCATGTACCGCTGACCTCGACCTCTTCACCGACAAGCGGCGCGCTCACATTACCGACCAAGGTCCAGCTTTTATACTGCTGCGCCGGTCGCATTTTGAACACGCAAAAAGAATCGTCTGCCGCTGCAAAAATAATACTTTCCACGGTACCGGCAAACGTTTCTTCCCACTGTCCGTTCATGACTCCTGCGCCTTTCGGCAAATGGTCATGACCGCTTGCAAAAATCCTTCATACGCCTTTTTTTCTATTTGATTTACATCCGCGCTGAGCGCTTGGCGATTTTGCGCCTCACGCTCCGGATCGTAAACGGGCAGCCCGTGCTCGCTTTTATAGCGGCCGATCGCCTGTGCCAGCGCGAGCCGTTGTAAAAAAAGCGGCTTGATCTGTGCATCCAGCGCACGAATTTCATTACGCCATTGTTCGAGTTCCGTCATATTTCCTCCTGTCTGTATTATAACCCACAGCAGTATTTTCCCAAGCAAAAAGAGGAATCCGAGGATTCCTCTTTTTATGAGTGCAACATTCTGTGCAATACTTCGCCGATCTTGCGAATTCCCTCACGAATGCGCGCCTCGTCCATGCTTGAATAGTTCAGTCGGAAATAATTTTTCTGCTTTGTTACCGGGAAAAATCCTTCCCCCGGCGTAAACGCAACATTTTCTTGCAACGCATGCGTCAACACGTCACGCGCATCACAATCTTTAGGCAGTTCTACCCAGATGAACAAGCCGCCGCGCGGTTCCGTCCAATGCACGTCGGCCGGAAAATGCTGCTGCATAGCGGTCAGCATCACATCATGACGTTGCCGATATAAATCCGCATTCGCCGCGACATGACCTTCATAGTCCGCTTCCTGTAAAAACGCGGCCACTTGCCGCTGCACCAAAGACGAAGTTGAAAGATCCGCCGCCTGTTTTACAAAGTCAGCGCGTTCGATGACTTCCGCAGGTCCCACCAAATAACCGATCCGTAAACCGGGTGATAACGTTTTGGAAAATGTCCCCAGAAAAGTAACAAGATGCTTCGTATCCAGCGCTTTTAACGTCGGTAACGCTTCTCCCGAAAAGCGTAATTCACCATACGGATGATCTTCCCACACCGGAATTTCATATTGATTGACAAGCTCCATGAACTTTTGCCGGCGCTCAAGTGACCAGGTAATGCCGGTCGGATTTTGAAAATCCGGAATGACGTAAATGGCCTTTACCTTTTTTTGCGTAGCGAGAATTTCTGCCAGCGCTTCCGGAATTACACCTTCTTCATCCATCGGCATTTCCACGTACGTCGGCTGCGCCAGATCAAAAGCATTCAGAGCGCCGATGTAAGACGGCCCTTCCACCAGCAATACATCGCCGGGATCCAAAAACACACGAGCTAAAAGATCCAATCCCTGTTGCGAGCCGGCCGTGATTAAAATATCGTCCGGCATTACGGTTGTCTGCAAATGATTTTGAAACCAATCGGAGAGATATTCACGTAAAGGTAAGTAGCCGCGCGAAGGTCCGTATTGCAAGGCAGCCACACCGTCCTTGGCAAATACTTCCTGCGTAACGGCCGCTAACGTTTCAATCGGAAATGTTTCCGGCGCGGGTAAACCACCACCGAACGAAATCACTTCCGGTTGCGCCGTCAATTTGAGCAGCATATCAATATCCGACGGGGCAAAATTCTGCGTTAATCGAGAAAACTTCATGCTCCGATCACTTCTTTTCGCGAGCGGTCATATTCTTCCAACGCCAAGATCGCGTTTCGATACATTTCTTTATCGACCTTGTACGGCATCACGTTCAAATCAAAAGTTTGCAACGCCCGTGTCAGAGCCGGTTCCAATTCATCGACCGTCACATCGATATCGGCAAGGCAGGTCGGTAATTGCATGGCGCGATTAAAGTCATATACTTTCGTCAACTCGTCGTCCGCGCCGTCCATCGCCAGCAACACCAACACTCCGTACGAAACGAGTTCACCATGCATATGGTTGGCTTCCACTTGCGGCAGTTCCACCAAGCCGTACGTAAGTGAATGCGCCACGGCAGTGTTGTAATCCGGTTCCAGAAAAATGGAAGCAAAGCCGGTGCTGACAATCACATTGAGGATTGTTTGCCGCAACGCTTCGCTGGTTTTACCCGCCTGCGCGTCCTTATAACCGGTGACAGCCGACTGCATCAACGGCTCGGCACACATGCCGCTGAGCGTCACGCCCACCTGATTGGAATGAAGAATCAAACGATCGCGTGCGGACAGTCGGCTTTCATAATATTTGGCTACCGAGTCACCGATCCCCGCCCAAAGATACTGCGCCGGCGCGGAACCGATAATACGTTCATTAATAAACGTATGAACCGGTGGATGATTGGCATCATAGGCGCGATCAAAACGATGGTCTTCCAAATAAACGGCCGCGATGCTAGTCACGGCCGCGCAGGTCGCCGCAATGGTCGGAAATGTAAAAAACGGTTTTTGCAATTCGCCGGCAATGACCTTGACCGTATCAATCGCTTTCCCTCCGCCGACGGCAAACAACATATCCGCGTCGGCAACGGTAGGAATTTCCGCCAGTCGTTCGGCATTGGCAAAAGAACATTCTTTGCCGTACATTCGCCAATCCGTTACCTCCAGTGATGTCTTTTGAAGAGCCGCTTCTAATGCCGGCCGCGCTTTTGCAAGCGCTGTTTCGCCGCCTAAAATGGCGACCGTTTTCCCGTACGTTGCACAAACGGTTTCAATGGCTGCATACGCATCATCTCCGCCAATCGTGAACCCCGGAATATTAACGGTGTACGACTTCATGAAATCCCTCCTTTTCGATAAACAAAAACCGCCAAGACGGCGGTTTAATAACTTTGCCCGAGTATTGTCACACATTTTAACAAGCTTACCGGCACATGTCAATATTTAATTTTTCAGTCAAATTGTGCAGCGCACGATCGGTATCATTATGCATTTGCGCAACCAAAGCGGCGACCTCGGAAAATTTTTCTTCCGGACGCAGATATGCAACAAAAAACAGCCGGAATTGTTTTCCGTATAAATCCGCGGAAAAATCAGGAAAATAGGTTTCCACCCGCGTCGGTACATCGGTAAATGTCGGATTGGTGCCGACATTAGTAACGCCTTTAAGAAGGGTCCCGTCATAACGGGCCACGGTAGCATATACACCGTTACGCGGTGCGACACGATCTTCATGCAACGCCATATTGGCGGTAGGAAAACCGAGTGTGCGACCGCGTTGATCGCCGTGTAAAACCGCTTCATCAATCGACCAATACCGTCCGAGCAATGTCGCTGCCCGTTCCGGTTCACCCGCCAATATGGCCGCGCGAATTTCCGAACTGCTGACCACGTCGCCGCCGTCTTGCAGTAACGGTACGGAAATAACTTCCCAGCCGGCGTCTTTGGCATAATTTTGTAAGGTCGTAACCGTCCCTTGCGCGTCGGCGCCGAAACGAAAGTTTTCTCCCACTACCACACCGACGACGTGCCGATTGTTTTGCAGCATGTGCAAAAACTCCGTCGCACTTTGGCGCATCTGCGCAACCGTCGGTTGGAGCCAGATAATTTCATCCACGCCCTGCAGTCGCAGATATTTTTCTTTATCCGCAAGCGTCAATAAATCACCGGCATACGCCTCCGGCGTTAATGCCGCTTTCGGGGTTTTCGTAAACGTCACGGCCACCAGCCGGGCTGTTTCGCGATCCGCGAGTGCGCGAGCGGTGCGAAGGACTTCGACATGCCCGCGATGCACGCCGTCAAAATTGCCGATAGTTAAAACGGTACGGCGTGCCGCCGTTTCATATATCGCTCGTTTCATTCTTCCACCCACACTTTATAAGGACGTATGCCCCCTTCTTCCGCCGGTTTGCCGAGACCGATGAATTGTTCATCGCACCACAAAGCCGTCACATCACTGATCGTGCCGCGAATCGTCTGACCGTGGCGAAAGCGTTCCGCCGCTGCAGTCGGCACCCGATATTGCGGCAAATGGCGTACAGCATCCGTCGCAGGACGTAGCGCCGCCTCTTTCGCCGCCCGAATTTCTTCGAGTGTCCACGCATCTTCCAGCGTAAAATTGCCGACCTGTTCCCGCACCAGAAATGACATCGTCAGCGGTACGCCCAGGGCCTCACCGAAATCTCTTCCCAACGCGCGGATATACGTTCCCTGCGAGCAAACGATACGCGCGCGCAAATACGGTAATTGGTAAGAAATATCCGTAAATTCATGGATTGTAATTTCACGCGCAGGCAATTCCACCTTCTGATTTTTCCGCGCCAATTCATAGGCTTTACGTCCATCCACTTTAATCGCGGAATATTGCGACGGCCGTTGTAAAATCGTGCCGCGAAATAACGCGGCGGCGGTTTCGAGTTGTTCTGCCGTAAGTTTGGGGATAGCGCTCATTTGTTGTACAATCGTGCCGCTCGTATCTTCGGTGTCGGTAGCGATGCCCACCAACCACTCCGCAAGATACACTTTCGGCTCTGTCGGCGCCCATGCCAAAAGCCGCGTCGCTTTGCCCAGAAATACCGGCAAAACGCCCGCGGCTAAAGGATCCAACGTACCGGAGTGGCCCATTTTACGAATGCCGTAAATCTTTCGCAAAACGTAAATGACATCATGTGACGTCATGCCGGCCGGCTTCAGTACATTAATGATTCCCTGCATGAGTCAGCGCCGCCTCCGCTTTCGGCAACACTTCGGCGATCGCAGTCGCAAGGTCGGTGTACATCGTACAACCTGCCGCGCGAACATGCCCGCCACCGCCGAATTGCGCCGCCAAAACCGAGACATCAACACTGTTTTTTGAGCGGAAACTTACATACGTTTTTTGCGGCTTATCATATTTAAATTGCAGCGTGAGTTCCACACCTTCGATATTGCGCGCCAAATCGAGATAGGTGTCGACATAATGGCGACCGGACTCGATAGCCGCTTGATCCATAACGATATAACTCAGTCGGTGATCGGCCGCAAATTGCAATGTGGACATGATCGGCCCCAAAATCGTCAACGCTTCTTTCGGCAACGAATCCATGGCCTGCGAAATACGGTCGGGGCGGGCGCCGCGATCTACCAACTCGGCCGCCATTGCAAGCGTTTGCGCCGTCGTATTGCCGTAGCGGAAAAAGCCGCAATCGGTAGCAATCGCCATGTAGAGTGCATTCGCCATGGACGGCGTAATATCCCAGCCCCACTGCATAAAGAGACGGGTTAAAATTTCGCCGGTTGCAGCAGCATCATCCTCGAGATAAAGCATGTCTGCGTAATCAGGATTCGAAGTATGGTGATCGATATTCACAATCGGCACGTTTTCCGGCCAGGCATAATCGCCGGCGCGTGTCGGCGTACTTAAATCCATGAACAAAATGTGATCATATTTTTTGTCGGGAATTTCACGGTGTATTTCTTTCGCCAACGGTAAGAACAGATATTTTTCCGCAATGGTGTCGTCGACCAGCATATCAGCCGCCACGCCACGGGCGCGCAATGCTTCCGTGATCGCCAAAATCGAACCGAGGCAATCGCCGTCCGGTTTAACGTGGCCGACTACCAGTACCGACTTGACACTTTCCAACGTCTGACGCAGTTTGTCTTCACTGATCTTCATCGGCTGCACCTTCCCGTCTGCTTTGCGATTCTTCTTTGTCCTTAATCGACTTCAATACCCGTTCAATATGATCACCGTAATCAATCGAGCGATCTACGGCAAACGTAATTTCCGGGGTATGACGCACTTGCAGCCTTTTACCGAGCTCGGTACGAATAAAACCGGTGGCGTTTTGGAGTGCGGCAAAGGATTTTTCTTTTTCCTCATCGCTGCCGAACAAACTTACGTAGACAGTCGCCTCGCGCAAATCACCGGTGACCGCTACTTCCGTAACCGTGACAAATCCGAGTCGGGTGTCTTTCAAGTCACGAAGCAGCATTTGACCGATCTCCTGCTTGATAAATTCCTGCATTTTACGCACACGTAATTGGGACATTACAGCACCTCCCTTTAGTCGATCGTTTGTTCAATTTCTTCTTGGGTAAAGGCTTCCAAAACATCGCCTTCTTTGACATCGCGGTAGCTTTCAATCGAAATCCCGCATTCATATCCTTCCGCCACTTCTTTAACGTCATCTTTAAAACGGCGGAGCGATGCGACATTGCCTTCATGAATAACGATGCCGTCGCGAATCAAACGCAATTCCGCATTGTTAGTAATCTTGCCTTCCGTAACGTACGAACCGGCAACAATCACCTTCGGCGTCGGAATCACCTGACGCACTTCCGCACGTCCCAAAACAACTTCACGGAACTTCGGTGCCAACATGCCCTGCATTGCCTGCTTGATATCGTCAATCGCATCATAGATGACACGGTACGTGCGCATATCCACCTGTTCCTGTTCGGCAATTTTGCGGATATTTGCATCCGGCCGTACGTTAAAGCCGATGATCAGCGCATTCGCCGCGGAGGCCAGCATGATATCCGATTCGGAAATCGCGCCGACGCCGGCATGCACGACATCAATCCGCACTTCCGGATTTTTAATCCCTTCAAAGGACTGACGCAGCGCTTCAACCGAACCTTGTACATCCGCTTTGATAACGATATTTAAGCTTTTCAGTTCACCCTCTTTGATCTGATTGAAAAGATCATCCAAGGTGACTTTCTGCGAACGATTTTGTTCTTCGTATTTCTGTTTGGCAATGCGTTTTTCCGCAATGCTGCGCGCGTCCCGTTCATCCATGGCGTACAGCAGTTCACCCGCCGTCGGAACATCGGATAAGCCGAGTACCTCGACCGGTGTCGACGGTTCCGCTTTTTTAATGAGATCGCCGCGTTCGTTGTTCATCGCGCGGACACGACCGAATGCCGTACCCGAAACGATACCGTCACCGGTACGCAACGTACCGTTTTGAATCAGAACGGTAACGACCGGACCGCGACCTTTGTCCAGTTCCCCTTCGACAACTACGCCGATCGCGTTACGATTCGGATTCGCTTTCAGTTCCAATACGTCCGCTACCAGCAAAATGTTTTCCAACAGGTCCTCAATGCCCTGATGTTTTTTCGCGGATACCGGTACCATGATGGTATCGCCGCCCCAGTCTTCCGGCAACAGCCCGTGTTCCGCCAGCTGCTGTTTGACAAGGTCCGGGTTAGCGGCCGGTTTATCCATCTTATTGATCGCGACAATAATCGGCACTTTCGCCGCTTTCGCGTGGTCAATCGCTTCCAGTGTTTGCGGCATAACACCGTCGTCGGCGGCGACTACGAGGACGGCAATATCCGTCACCTGTGCGCCGCGCGCGCGCATCGCCGTAAACGCTTCGTGCCCCGGCGTGTCCAGAAACACTACTTTCTTGCCTTGGTACCGAATCTGATACGCACCGATATGCTGCGTGATGCCGCCCGCTTCACGAGCCGTCACGTGAGTCTTGCGGATCGTGTCCAGAAGCGATGTTTTACCGTGGTCAACGTGACCCATGATCGTCACTACCGGCGGACGCGGTAAAAGATCTTCCGGCGCGTCTTCGATTTCCGGAATTTCCGTACCGTCTTCTTCCGGTTCCATCTCGAGTAACGTAATGCCGTATTCTTCCGCCAATAATTCGACCGCATCACGATCGACTTCCTGATTAATCGTAGCCATAATGCCGAGCAACATTAACCGTTTGATTACATCGCCGACTTCTTTTTTAAACAATTCGGCAATTTCTTTTACGGTTACGGACGGCGGCATCGCTACTTCAGTAACGGCCTCCGCATTGGCGCGAGCATGCTCGTTTTTATTCTTACCCTTGGTGCGGGACTTTTTGATCGATTGCGCCAATAACGATGTACCGCGTTCTTTTCCGCGACGATCATTTTTGTTTTGGTTCCGACCGCGCTGATTGCGACGTTGATTACGATTGCCTTTACGTCCGCCGCGCTCATTTCCGGAAGCTTCTTCCTGCTTCGCCGGCGCATTGTGATCCGCCATGTTGCGGATCGACGGTTGCGTGCGTTGGGCCGGTTTATGCGTACGTTTTTCGACCGGGCGGGAAGAACGCTGGCCTTCGTCCGCCATCGGTTTTCCCGTAGGACGCGCCGTCGGTTGTGCTTTTTTCGGTGTCCGGCGCAAAGCGTTAGCATCGCTTTCGGCATGTTTCTGCTGCGCGTTACCACCGTTTTCATGCTTTTTAGCCGGTTCCGCTTGTTTCGCGGTGGCCTGCTTCGGGTGGGCCGGTTTGGCGGCCGGTTTTGCCGCAACCTTTTGCGGGCGCGGTTGCGCCTTCGGCTTCGTTTCTAATTTGCGCCCCTTACCGTCAACTAAAAATTCTTCCTGCGGTTTGCCCGATTGCTGGTCGAAGCGCACGGTCCGTGCCGGTCGGCGACGACGCGGCTGCTTTTCCGTCGGTTTGGTCGCGGAAGATTTTGCTGCCGTCGGTTTGGTCGACGTCGTTTTAGTTTCTGCCGAACGGGTTGTCTGCTTATCTGCGTACACCCGATCCAACAATTGTTTGGTTTTTTCGTCCACGACACTCAAATGGCTTTTGACTTCCACATTATGCGATTTCAATGTCGAAATGATATCTTTATCTGTCTTGTTATATTGTTTTGCTAATTCCCAGACTCGAAATTTCTGCATATAACTCCTCCTTACTCGTCCAGTCGTTCACGAACGGCCCTTGCCAATCCCCGATCCATGATCAGTACGGCGACGCGTCGGGCTTTGCCGATCGCATCTCCCAGTTCCGTTGCCGTGGCCGCGAAGCAATAATCGATCTGTTCGCGTTCGGCCAAATGGACCAGCTTTTCACGATTATTACGGGCACAGTCCGCAGCAATGATCAAGAGCTCACCGTCGCCATTGCGCAACGTTTTAATTAAGGTGTCACTCCCCGAAATCACATTTCCGGAACGCTGAGCAATTCCCAATAGGGACAACGCACGTTCCAAGTTCATGCCAGTTGTTCCTGCAGATCTTTGTACACCTGCTCCGGTACATTGCGTTTCAACGACCGTTCTAAACCGTGCGAAGTATATGCTTTTGCCAAACACTCCGCGCTGGGGCAAATGTAAGCGCCGCGTCCGGGCGCTTTACCGCTGAGATCCAGTTTAATTTCTCCGCTCGCGGGAGCCACGATGCGAACCATATCCCGTTTATCTTTCATCGCGCCGCAACCGACACAACGTCGCAGCGGTAATTTTTTAGTTTTCTTCATCATGCGGGGTCACCTCATCGACAGGCAACGTTTCTTCAGACTGCGCCGCTCCCATGGTCGCATCCAATTCCGCAAGCAAATCTTCCTCATCGTCATCGTAGAAGTCTTCAAAACCTTCTTCCGCGGCTTGGGATTCACTCTTAATATCAATCTTCCAATTTGTCAGTTTGGCAGCCAAGCGTGCGTTTTGACCGGCTTTACCGATCGCCAGCGACAATTGGTAATCCGGAACAATAACATGGGATGTTTTTTCTTCATCCCAGACACTGACCGAAATGACCTTTGACGGGCTGAGTGAGTTGGCGATATACAGCGCCGGATCTTCATCCCAGCGCACGATATCGATCTTTTCGTCATGCAACTCATCCACGATATTTTGCACGCGTTGTCCTTTCGGACCGACGCAGGCACCTACCGGATCGATGTTTCCATCCACGGAGTACACCGATATTTTCGAACGTGAACCCGCTTCGCGAGCCACGGACTTGATTTCCACCGTACCGTCATAAATTTCCGGTACTTCCAATTCAAAGAGCCGTTTCAACAATCCCGGATGCGTCCGCGACAAGATAATCTGCGGTCCCTTGGACGTTTTCTTGACTTCCACCACATAACATTTCAAACGATTTTTCGGGCGGTACCGTTCCCCGGGGATCTGCTCGGTCGAAGGCAAAATGCCTTCTGTCTTACCCAAGCTGACGTATACGGTTTTATTGTCAATTCGTTCGATCATGCCGGTCAGGACATCCCCTTCACGGCCGGCGAACTCATCGTAAATGACATTGCGTTCCGCTTCTTTCAAACGTTGCGTCATGACTTGCTTTGCGGTCTGCGCCGCCATGCGACCGAAATTTTTCGGCGTCACTTCCTGCTGCACGAGATCGCCCAGCGCATACGCCGAGTTTAATGCTTGCGCATCCGTGAGCGAAATTTCCAATTCCGGATCTTCGACATCTTCCACTACCGTCTTGGTCACAAAAATATGGTACACGCCCGTTTCCCGATCAATCGTCGCCGTCGCTTCGGCATGCGTTCCGGTTTCGCGTTTGTATGCACTGAGCAATACCGCTTCAAGCGATTCGAATATAACGTCCGCGGTCAAACCTTTTTCCGTTTTCAGGAATTGCACCGCTTGTAATAGTTCCTGATTCATTTCTTCCCCCCTGCTAAAATGACACGTGCAACCGTACCGTCGCTATGTCGGCGCGCGGAATTTCTTCTTTTCCTGCTTCGGTTTCCAATTGCAGCGCCGTCTCCGTATAGCCTAAAAGCGTCGCTGTAAATTCTTTATGACCGGCACGGGCACTGTATAATTTCACATCGACTTCGCTACCGGCATAACGATCGAAATCACGGTCTTTTTTTAATACACGGTCAATGCCGGGAGACGATACTTCCAATAAATAATTGTTGGCAATAAAGTCCGCCTTATCCAGCTCGGTGCTGAGTGCTTCACTCATCGTCTGGCAATCTGTCAGATCCACGCCGCCCTCTTTATCGATGTAGACTCGCAAGATCCAGTCCTGCTCCCGCACATATTCCACATCCACAAGTTCCATTCCGGCCGCTTTCACCAACGGTTCCGCCAATTCTTCTACGCGCACTGCGACTTTTTTCTGCGCCATGTTATCCTCCCTGCAAAGTGTGTAACTGCAAGAAAGAGTGAGCCGCGGCTCACTCCTCCCATAAAAAACCATTAATTATTTATGTCATTATATCATATCGAAAAAAGTCGCGCAAATTTCATCCGTCCAAGGCGGACAAAGTCCCCGCCAAATGCGCTTCGATTTTTTGCGAAAGCTCTTTTACCGTGGCCGCATCAAAATCGTGCAAGATGCCGGGAACACCTTGATTTCGCGTCTCGGCAAAGAAGTCATCACGAAATACATTGTAGAAAAACAGTATTCCCTTCGTATTGGTGGCATCGGCATACGCCAAAATAATATAGGATCCGTTTAAGCCGAGAATCGGCGCCGAAGGCACAATAACGCGACGGTAATGGCGGCACGCTTCCGGTATGCCATGTTCGCTCTCCCAATCCAAAATACCGGCGTTTTTCACTAATATGGATGCGGTCTCATCGCGACGTACAAAACGATCTGTGATCACTCGTACAAAATCGGCTTGGAGAATCTTCCAAAAGTTCGCCACATTGTCATACGTGAACCGGATATCTGTCAATACAATGAGACCCAAATCATATTTCACCATAAAGTCGGCGGTTTCATCTGCATACAAGCCTAAAATACGCCAGCCGAAAGCAGCTTCTTCATAACAAAATAAAACATGCCGTTCGCGCTCTTCCGTGGAAAGCTCGCGGCGTTTCCATGAACCGATCGCGGCCGGCAAATCAACCGCATTTTCCATTTCCGTTAATACATTTTCATATGTTTTACTATCCATGTTGTTCGTCCTCATGCGGGTGAAAATACTCCGCATAAACAGCCTGGTAATGCAGCACGCTCGCTACAAATTCGCGCGTTTCCGGAAACGGAATTTCTTCTACCGCAGGAGCACGGTCATGCCAGCCGTATGTATCCATCCATTCTTCCACATGCCCTCGCCCCGCGTTATAGGCTGCCAGGGCAAGTACGGGAGAGTGAAAATTATCATACAGATAACGTAAGTACCATGTCCCATTGGCAATATTTTCCTCCGGATCGGCAAGGTTTCGCACTTTTGTATCCCGCTGCTCGGCAATCCAATGAGCCGTGACCGGCATCAACTGCATTAAGCCGATCGCGCCGCGGGGCGAAACCGCTTTTTCCTGAAAGCGGCTTTCGGTAAAAATCACGGCCGCCACCAACTCCGGCGGCAAGTCATTTTGCTTGGCATAGGTTTCCACCAGCGACGGGTAGGATACTTTGTGAAAATAGTTGTACGCGATGTAGTCGGCTCCGTATAAAAAATACCAAAAGCCGAACACGAGCATGAAAAGCGACCACCAAGTTCGTTTACGCATGAGTTTCTTCCCGTAAGTTTTTTAATAATCTTTCCAATTGCTGATACGTGTCCAGTAAGCTGCCGCTGTTATCGATGATGACATCGGCAAAATTTTCCCGCAGCTGCGGATCCAGTTGCGCCGCCAGACGCCGCTTCGCCATTTCTTCCGAAAGACCGTTGCGCAGACGCAAGCGTTCAATCTGTTGCGACCGCGTGGCGCGCACCACCCACACCTGATCGACTTTATTTTGCCAGCCGAGATCGATCAGAAGCGGAATATCCCACACCACAAACGGCTCACCCGCCGCAGCAAGTCGGTCCGATTCCCGTTCAAACCAATCCAAAATCGCCGGATGCATAATCGCGTTCAGCTTTTTGCGAGCCGCGCTGTCATTGAAAATGACATCCGCTAATTTAGCACGATGCACCTGCTGATCCGGCTGTAAAATTCCCACGCCGAACTCTTCCACTATGGCATCGTAAACCGCATGCCCCGGTTTTACCACCAGGCGAGCGGCCAAATCCGCATCAAGGATCGGCACGTCATGTTGTTGCAGCCAACGGCTGACTTCGCTTTTACCGGAAGCAATGCCGCCGGTGAGACCGATTTTCTTCATTTTTATTTTTGACAGTGAGGACAATACACTGTCGTTCTGCCTCCTAAACGAATGCTTTGTAACGGACGTTGACACCGCTTGCAAGGCAAACCTTTGCGCCCGTATACGGCAAGGCGTTGCACATGCAAGCCTCGTTTACCGGCGCTGTCGCGGTAATCCCGAAATGAAGTGCCGCCATCCTCGATACTTTGCGTAAAGACCGTTTTGAGTGCTGCCAGCAAGCGCCGCGCTTTCGGTCGTGTTAAACGATCAGCGCGCATTTTGGGTCGCAATCCGGCCAGAAATAATGCTTCATCCGCATAAATATTACCGACGCCAGCGATGACCCGCTGATCCAACAGCAAGGTTTTAAGCGCCACCTTGCGTCCTCGCGAAGCAGTATATAAAGCAAGCTCCGATGTCTGCGGAGAAAGCGGCTCCGGTCCCAATTTCAGCAGCGGCGGATACTCGGCGAGATCGGCGCGGCGCAACAGCGTCAGGCCGCCGAACGTGCGCACGTCTTTAAAATACAATACCGCCGGCGGCGCGAGCCGGATTTCAACGCGTACATGCGAAATCGAAGCGGCGTGTGTCCGATACAAAAGCGCTCCCGTCATTCGCAAGTGCCCTACGAGCACCAACCGTTCGGTATAGAGCAACAAGTATTTTCCGCGCCGCTGTACCTCGGTAAAACGGGTCCCGATCAGTTCTGGGAGTAAGCCTTGCGGATCCGCAAAGGCTTTGGCGAGATGAACTTTTATCCCTGTAATTTCCTGACCGGGCAACACTTCGTTCAGCTGGCGACAAATGACTTCCACTTCCGGCAATTCCGGCATTACTTCGCCATCTCCCAATTCGTGCCGTAGTGAATATCTACTACCAGCGGCACCGCCAGTTCCGCGGCGCCGGGCATGTGCATTTCTAAAATTTGCGTAACGATGTCACGCTCTTCTTCGACGACTTCCAATACGAGTTCATCATGCACCTGCAGCAGCATGCGACTTTTCAGCCGGTTACGAACCAGCGCCCAATACACATTATTCATCGCGCGCTTGATAATATCCGCCGCGGCCCCTTGAATCGGCGTATTGAGGGCCGTGCGTTCGGCAAAAGAACGCCGATTGAAATTGCGACTGTGAATATCCGGTAAGACGCGAAAACGTCCGTACATCGTTTCCGCGCGCCCCGATTCTTTCGCCGCTGCAATCGAATCCGCCATATATTGGCGAACCTTGGGATAGCGCTCGAGATATTTTTCAATATACGCGCCCGCCTCTTCGCGGCTGATGCCGAGATCGCGCGCCAAACCGTAATCACTGATGCCGTAAATAATTCCGAAGTTGACCGCCTTGGCATGCGAACGTTCCGCGGCCGTTACGTCTTTCGGATCTTTATGCAACACTTCCGCGGCGGTGCGACGGTGGATATCCTCCTGATGTAAGAAAGCTTCCCGCAGTTTTTCATCCTCGGAAAGGTGCGCAAGGATACGCAATTCAATTTGTGAATAGTCGGCCGACATGAAACCGCTAAAACCTTTGCCCGGTACAAAGAGCGAACGGATGCGGCGACCTTCCTCCGTACGCACGGGAATGTTCTGCAAATTCGGGTCGGAACTGCTGAGCCGCCCCGTCGCCGTGACCGTTTGATTAAAAGTCGTATGCACCCGCTCGGTCTCCGGATCCACCAACTCCGCGATCCCGTCAAGATACGTCGAAATCAATTTAGTGATCGTGCGGTAGGTGAGTACTTTCGCCACAATCGGGTGTTCCTTGAGCAAACCATTCAAAACTTCGGCGTCTGTCGAATAACCGGTCTTCGTTTTGCGTCCCGGCGGTAACTCCAGTTTAGTAAATAAAACATTCGACAGTTGTTGCGGGCTTAAAATATTAAATGTTTCTCCGGCCAGTTCGTAAATCTCAGCGGCAAGCGTTTCCGCCTGCGCAGTGAACTCGCCTTTTAACGCGGCCAGCTTATTTTGATCAATCGCGATGCCCGTATGCTCCATCGCCGCCAGCACTTGCGTCAACGGCATCTCAAACGTCATGTAGAGATCCCATGCGCCGTTCGCTTTCAATTCCGCCGTAAGCGGCTCTACCAACTGCGCAAACATTTGGGCGCGGGCCGCCAGCATTTTTTCCCCGTCCTCATACGGATACGGCGCCGGTACGTGGTAGGCATCCGCTAAATAGGTGACGGGATACGAGGTGCGCGTCGGATTTAATACGTACGCGGCCAATGTGACGTCAAACAGTTCTGCGACCGAAGTAAAAATGCCCGCCGCCTGGTACAGCAATTTGGCGCGGTCGGTAATAATCTGCGCTTCGCCGCCGAGAAGGATGCGGAGCGCTTCCGTGGCGGATTCGTCCTGCCAATAGTAGAGCGTATCGTCCACCAGCGCCGCAAGTTCTTTTAATGCAAGATGCGGAATTTTACCCGCGGTTGTCACGCTGACCGCCACGTGATCCGCATCTTTTAACACGCTCGGTTTCGCATCGGTAACGACAGTCATGTCGGCAGGTTTCTCCTGCGTCTGTTGCGCAAACAGGCCTTCGTCGCCGGCGATAATATGCGCTGCCTGCATTTTTCCGAGCATGCTGCGGAAGCCGAGCCGCTCGAATAGCGTACGCGCTTCATCGACACGTCCCTGTGGTTCCATCTCGGATAAGTCGGTCGAAATATCCACATCGGTTTTAATCGTTGCAAGTTTGCGAGAAATGTAGGCGATATCTTTATTTTCCGTCAATCGTTCGACCAGTTTTTTGCCGCTGACCTCATCCAAACGGGCAAAAATTTCATCGAGCGTCGGAAATTGCTGTAACAATTTCGAAGCCGTTTTCGGACCGATACCGGCGACACCCGGAATATTATCGGAGGTATCGCCCATGAGCGCTTTCCAGTCGACGATTTGCTCGGTCGTGACACCCGTGCTTTCCAACACCGTCTCCGGCGTCATCGCTTCCAACTGCGTCACGCCCCGTTTCGTCAGGTATACGGTAGTGGCATCGTCGACCAGCTGCAATGTATCGCGATCTCCGGTGATAATAGCGACATCGCACTCGCCGCGGTAGCGTTTACTGAGCGTGCCGATCAGATCATCGCCCTCGTAGCCTTCTTTTTCGTATTGCGCGATCCCGAGCGTCTGCAGCACTTCCCGGATCAGACCAAATTGCGGTGCAAGATCATCAGGGGCATCCGGTCGATTTCCCTTATAGTCCGCATACAGCTCATTGCGAAACGTCACTCTTCCTTTATCAAATGCCACCGCTAAGTAAGTCGGCTTAAGATCCTCAAATACTTTGGCCAACATCAGTAAAAAACCGTATACCGCATTCGTCGGATTTCCCTGCGGATCGGTTAACGCCGGTAGCGCAAAGAACGCGCGATACAGTAAACTGTTACCGTCAATTAAGACAAGGCGAGGTTTGCTCATAGATTCCTCCCATTATGCTATACTATATTCAAATACATGTCATTATACCATATTTGCAACCGCGAACCGTGTTTTGCGACTTTGTCACATGTCAGCACATCGACGCTAAAAATGCCGCAAGCACAGGCTTTTCATATTATAATAGAGTTATGCCGATGAAATGGATAGTGACGGATGCCCTGGCAGGCAAAACCGTCAGTCAGCAATTACGTTTATTGGGGATCTCTCAACGTGAACGACGCCGCTTACGCAGAGAGGCAACAGTCTTTTGCAACGGAGAACGTGTCGATTTCCACACACTTCCTCCGCTCGCTGCGGAAATCTCGCTGCAATGGCCCGTTCCCTCGCGACCGCCGGCCTGGCATATACCGCTGGATATTCGCTATGAAGACGCGCAATATATCGTCGTCAACAAACCCGCGGGCATGTTGGTTCACGCGACGGCAAAGGAACGTGAAAAGACCCTTCTGCATGCGCTTTCCGCGTATTTTGAACGGCATGATGCAGACGCATATCCGCATCTCATACAACGTTTAGACAGGAACACTTCGGGATTAGTTCTTGTGGCAAAATCGCCACAGGCGCAGCATGCGCTCAACCGCAACCATTTGGCGTCGGTCGAGCGTACCTATCGGGCTTTGGTCCCTGGGCGATTTTTTACACCGTACGCCGAAATCACATGGCCGATTGCCCGCTGTAAAGACAGTATCATTTTACGCGAAGTGAATCTGACGGAAGGCAAGCCCGCCGTTACCTATGTCACACGCTTAGCTGCGAATCAACAACTTTCCTACCTCGGTATCCGTCTGAAAACCGGACGAACGCATCAAATTCGGGTGCACCTCACCCATCTCGGCTACCCGCTACTGGGAGATGATTTGTACGGAGGATCCCGAGATATTCTTACGCGGCAAGCCTTACACGCCGCTACTCTTACTTTCATGCAGCCATATACCGGCCAAACGGTTCGCGTCAGCGCACCGCTTGCACCGGATATGAACGCCGTTCTCGAACGGCATTTATCTCATTATTTCCGTTAGCCTTAAGGAGGTTATCTCATGCCGCTTGTCAGCTCTACTGAAATGTTTAAAAAAGCATATGAAGGGAAATACGCGATCGGCGCATTCAATGTCAACAATATGGAAATCATCCAAGGCATTGTCGATGCCGCGAAAGAAGAACAGTCACCGTTAATTTTGCAGGTTTCCGCCGGCGCCCGTAAATATGCCCGTCATATTTACCTTGTCAAATTGGTGGAGGCCGCTGTCAGTGATACGGGCCTGCCGATCTGTCTGCACTTGGATCACGGCGAAGATTTTGAAATTTGTAAAGCCTGCGTCGATGGCGGTTTTAATTCCGTCATGATCGACGGCTCCAAACATCCCTTTGAAGAAAATATCGCGTTGACCAAAAAGGTCGTTGAATACGCGCATTCGAAAGGCGTTGTCGTCGAAGCGGAGCTCGGGCGCTTGGCCGGTGTCGAAGACGACATCTCCGTATCCGCGCGTGACGCCCAGTTCACCGATCCGGATCAGGCTGTAGAATTTGTCGAACGCACCGGTTGCGACTCGCTCGCGATTGCGATCGGCACCAGCCACGGCGCGTACAAATTCAAAGGCGAACCGTATCTTGATTTTGAACGTCTGCAACGCATTTCTGAACTGATGCCCGGATATCCGATCGTTTTGCACGGCGCTTCCACCGTCATTCCCGAATTTGTCGAGAAGTGTAATGAATACGGCGGCGACGTCGCCGGTGCACGCGGTGTGCCGGAAGAAATGCTGCGTAAAGCCGGTACCATGGGCGTTTGCAAAATTAATATCGATACCGACTTGCGCTTAGCGATGACGGCTTCGATTCGTGAACACTTGCAAAATCATCCGGCTGATTTTGACCCCCGCACATACTTGGGCGCCGGTCGTGCCGCCATTAAAGGCATGGTACAACACAAAATCAAACACGTACTTAACAGCTCGAACCGCATTTAAACAAAAAGAGAGCCGAAAGGCTCTCTTTTTTGTTGTCATTGTGCCAGTGCTTTTTCGATATCGGTATAGGTTAAAACACCATCGGCAATGATCTCGCCGTCCTTTTCCAAGGTAGGAACATACTCCAACGCAATCTCCATACAATGCCGATCATGCTCTTTCAAGGTGTCAGCATATTGCTCTCCCACCAACACTTCGGCAGCGCCGCTCAGTCCTACTTCCTCCGCCCACTTTGCGAGCGTTGCGCGATCGCTCATGTCGCCCTCTTCCTGGTACGCGCCCGTGTAAACACGGTCGACCCAGGCATCGGCTTTACCCTGCTCCTGCGCGAGTTCCAATAAACGCAAGGCGTCAAAGCTCGACGCATCCCACCTGGCAGTCGTCGCATTAATGCCGGCCTCTTTACCGAGTTCAGCAAACTGTTCGCGCGCGCGTTCGCCGGCATATTTTTCTTTGGCTTTACGGTTACGCCATTCAGGATGAATTTCCCAGCCGTACCACTCCAGGCAGATATCTTTTTGCTCCTGTAATTTTCGTAAACTGCCCCAAGCATGGTAGCAATACGGGCAAACGAAATCGAAATAAACACGAATTTCTGACATTACTATTCCTCCTTTGTGTTCCTGTTTTCATTATATCGCAAAAATGAACATGGTATAATATACGCAAAAAGGGGGTATAGATATGCTTTTTATTTACTATCCGAAATGCAGTACCTGCCGACGCGCCAAAGCCTGGTTGGACGATAACAATATCCGCTATGAAGAAAGACTGATCGTGGAAGATCCGCCGACCGCAAAAGATCTTCTCCGCTGGAGTAAAAAAACCAATCAGCCGCTGACAAAATTTGCCAATACGAGCGGTCAATTATATCGGTCAAGCGGCTTGGCCAAACGCCGTCTGACACTTTCCGATGAAGAGTTTGCCAAAGAGCTGTCCCGTGACGGCATGCTGATCAAGCGGCCCCTCTTGGTGATTGATGATGACCATATTCTAACCGGTTTTCGCCAAACGGAATGGGAAGCCGCGTTACTTAAATAGGAGGACTATATGGAGTTTAAAGAAGTGCTTTCCCTGCGTCAATCTACCCGAAATTACCGGACGAATCCCGTAGCTGCCGACGCTTTAGAGAATATTGTGCACGCCGGTGTCACAGCGCCGATTTCGTTGAGTCGTTATGAATCCTATCATTTGACTGTCATCACGGCCGAAGGTGTGTTGAAAAAGCTCGAGGAAGAATGGTTAGAACGCGGCAATACAGGCAATCCGATTTATGATGCCCCGGCACTGATCGTTGTTTTCGGTGATGAAAAAGTGACCTCCGGTTTGCGTAATGCCGATACGGGTTGTATCGTTACCCAAATGCATCTGGCCGCCACTGCGCTCGGTTTAGGGTCCTGCTACATTTGCGGTGCCATCCAGCAACTCGGCAAAGATGCCCGTTATCTCAACGGAGCACGTGTACCGGCCAATTTCGTGCCCATGGGAGCGCTTGCCATCGGCGAACCGATGAGACCACTCAAAGCTCGTCATAAAGAAAGTAAAATGACGGTCGATCGTTTATAAATAAAAAGAGCTGCGCTTTGCGCAGCTCTTTTTATTTCGATAATTTTTGTTTGCGTGCCCCAGTAGCGGCGGAACAGCACGAGCAACCTGTCATTTTTTTGTCACTGGTGCACCCCGGGCAATTTGTGCAGGAATTTTCTTCGTGCAGACCGTGCCAAAAATGCCATGTCAGGTAGACAAATGCCGCCAGCACTGCCACCCCTATAAAAACAGTTTGCATATTCTCACCTCAAAATCCGAGCATCCGACCGCCTTGATAAACCACAAAGGAGCACACCCAGGCAAGCGACGTACAATACATAAAGACAAATGCCGGCCAACGAAACGAGTCAGTTTCCCGACGCATCACAGCGAGTACGGCCAGACACGGACAGTATAACAAAACAAAGACCATCAGACTGAGCGCAATCAACGGATCAAACGCGGGATCCGCGGCAAGACGTTCCATCAAACCGCTGCTGTCATCCGGATCGGCTTGCATGCTGTAGATCGTGCCGAGCGAACTTACCAACACTTCTTTCGCCGTTAAAGCAGCTACCAGCGAAACGCCGATTTTCCAATTAAAGCCGAGCGGTTGCAAGACAGGTTCGATCATGTGTCCGAATTGTCCCGCATAGCTGTGAGCAAGTTGATCGGCACTTTCCGCACGATCAATCGCCGCCATTTCTTCTTCGTGATCTTTCGTTAAGGCAAAATATTCCAACGCATACGGGTAGTATTGCGGCTGTGTCTCGGCCACCGATTGTAACGCCACCGGAAATTCCCGACCATATGCGGTAAACGACTTGGCAAGCGTTTCTTCTTCGGCGGCGTTTCCTTCTTCTTGCGCCGCGGCCAGCGCTTCCTCATTTTGCGTCTGCAAGGTTTCCAACGTTGCCACCGCTTGGAAAAGTGCCGGATTCTCATTGATTTCGTTAATGGCAAACGGCGCAAGCACTGCTTCCGCTTGGGTTTGATATTCCTGTGTCGCGGCGGCACGCAACGCGTCATAATCCTGATCAAGCGGGACATTTTGCGGATATACGGTAATAAACCAAACAACCACAGAAGCCGCCAAAATAAACGTGCCTGCTTTTTTAAAGTATAGCACCGCTCGTTCCCACATGTGAAGCAAAACACCCTTTAGCGTCGGAACGTGGTACTCCGGCATTTCCATAACGAACGGTTCCCTTTCTCCCGGGAATAAAAATTTACGGAAAGCCAGCGCCAGCACAATCGCCAGCACGATGCCCAGCATGTAAATGCCGAAAAGCACTGTCCCCGCCCACTTCGCGGTAAAGAAAGCACCGATCAACAGCGTATATACCGGCAAACGCGCGCCGCAACTCATCATCGGCGCGACCAACATCGTCACCATACGATCCCGCGGATTATCCAGCGAACGTGTGCCCATGACGGCCGGCACTGTACAACCGAAACCCAGCAGCAACATAATAAACGACTTGCCGTGCAAACCTACCGCATGCATCATGCGATCTAAAATAAACGCGGCACGCGCCATGTAACCGCTATCTTCCAAAAGCGCAATGCCAGCGAATAAAATTAAAATCAAAGGCAAGAAACTCAAAACCGCGCCGACGCCGCCAACAATTCCGTCCACAACAAGCGATTGGATGGCTCCTTCCGGCAAAACGGTGGTAAGCCAAGTGCCGAAGTCTGTAATCACTCCATCGAGCCATTCCTGCGGATACGCCCCCAATGTGAATACCGCGTTAAACAGCAGCCACATCATACCCGCAAAAATAAGCGGTCCGAAAAAGCGATGCGTCAATACTTTATCGATTTTATCCGAACGTGTTTCATGTAATGTGGGGTCTACCGTTACCGCCTGTTGAAATATCTGTACTGCAAATTGGTGGCGCTTTTCCGCAAAAATAAATTCTGCGTCAATTTCTTTCGGTAATGAATTTCGTAAACAATGCGCCAAGTTGAGTACGTCTTCCATACCGCCGCGTTGTTGCAACGCTTCTTGTACTTCCTGATCATTTTCCAACAGCTTAATCGCCAGCCAGCGTATCGGATACTGAATATCCGTCTGGGCTTGGATCGCTGTTGTCATGGTAGTGATCAAATGTTCCAGCGTCGGACCGTAGTCGATCTTAATCTGCGGCGCCTTGCCTTCCTTGGCAACACGCGCCACATCTTCCAGCAACGCAACGGTTCCGACGTTGCGGCTGCCTACCGTTTGTACGACAGTGATGCCCAATGCGTCACTTAATTTTCGTAAATCGATATGGATGCCCATCTGGTCTGCCACGTCGACCATGTTCAACGCAATCACGACCGGCTGTCCCAACTCGACAAGCTGTGCGGTCAAGTACAGGTTACGCTCCAGGTTGGAAGCATCCTGGACATTGACGATCACATCGGGACGTTCGTTAATAATGGTGTTACGAGCTACCACTTCGTCCAAAGAACGGGCGGTCAAACTGTACGTGCCCGGCAAATCCAAAAACAGCATGTCAATGCCTGCAAAACGTTTATGGCCCTCTTTGCGTTCCACCGTGACACCGGGATAGTTGCCCACATGTTGACGCGCCCCGGTGAGATTATTGAAAACCGTCGTTTTGCCGCAGTTTGGATTGCCCGCCAACGCAATTTTAATCGCTTTCATCTTGTTCCTCCTGCGTCTTTACGTAAATCATCTCGGCTTCTGCCTTGCGTAAAGATAAATTAAAACCTTTGACTTTAATTTCGATCGGATCGCCCAGGGGTGCCTCTTTCATCACCGTTGCCCGAGCCCCTCGTACAACTCCCATATCAATCAATCGATGCTGCACATTACCGCGCCCCTCGACACGTGTAATCTCGCCCGTTTCTCCCGGGCGCAACTGCGCTAATGTCCGCTCCGCCATTATGGTGGACCTCCTCGTTTTATGATTTTTTATTATATCACAGCTCTTCTGATTTTTGATATTGTTTCGCAAAATTATTTTTAATAAGTATACATTGGCCGGCAAAGCTTTTGATTTCATATAAAGTAAAATAAAAAAGCTGCTTGCGCAGCTTTTTTATTTAGTGCCGAAGATTCTGTCGCCCGCGTCGCCCAGACCGGGAACAATATATCCTTTTTCGTTAAGATGATCATCAAGAACCGCTACATAGATATCCACATCGGGATGTTCTTTTTGTACCACTTCAACGCCTTGCGGGGCCGCGACAAGGCACATCAACTTAATCGTTTTCGCACCGCGTTCTTTTAAAAGCGTAATCGCAGCTGAGGCCGAACCGCCGGTCGCAAGCATCGGGTCAGTAACGATGAAAAAGCGCTCCCCGATATCGGACGGCAACTTGCAATAGTATTCCACCGGCTTCAATGTTTGCGGATCACGATACAAACCGATATGACCGACGCGCGCACTCGGAATCAAATCAAGCAACGCTTCAACCATGCCGAGACCGGCACGCAGTACAGGCACAATGCCCATTTTTTTACCGGCCAGACGTTTACCTATCGTCTTAGTAATCGGCGTTTCCACTTCGACATCTTCCAACGGCAAATCACGCGTGATTTCGTAACCCATCAACAATGTGATTTCCTGCAGAAGTTCACGAAAATCTTTGGAACTTGTATTTTTGTCACGAATTAAAGTGACTTTATGTTGAATCAGCGGATGGTCCAGAATATGTACAGCCATAAGCTCTCCCGTTATTTATAAATCGGATATTTTTCACAAAGTGTCGCGACTTCTTTACGTGCTTTTTCCGCGACGGATGCATCCTGCGGTGCTTTCAAAACAGACGCGATCACACGCCCTACCGTTTTGAAATCTTCTTCCTTGAAACCGCGTGTCGTCAAGGCCGGCGAACCGAGACGAATACCGCTCGTGATGAACGGACTTTGCGTTTCGAACGGAATCGTATTCTTGTTACAGGTAATGCCCACTTCATCCAAAACATGTTCCGCGTCTTTGCCGGTGATCCCGAGACCTTGTACATCAATCAGCAACAAATGATTGTCCGTACCGCCCGTGACGGCACGCAAACCGTTTTCCACCAATGTGTCGCCAAGCACCTTGGCATTGGCGATAATCTGTTTCGCATAGGCTTTAAATTCCGGCTGCAATGCTTCGCCGAAAGCCACCGCCTTGGCGGCGATGACATGCATCAACGGCCCGCCCTGGATGCCCGGGAAAATCGCTTTGTCAACGGCCTTCGCATATTTTTCCGTCGCCATGATCATACCACCGCGAGGTCCGCGCAAAGTTTTGTGCGTAGTCGTTGTTACGATATCGGCAAACGGCACCGGACTCGGATGTACACCCGCCGCGACAAGACCTGCAATGTGCGCCATGTCCACCATGAAAATTGCATCGACGGCATGCGCAATCGCCGCCATACGTTCAAAATCGATGATCCGCGAGTAGGCGCTACCGCCGCCGATAATCAGCTTCGGTCTCGCTTCTCGAGCGATTTTTTCCATTTCGTCATAATCGATGCATTCCGTTTCCCGATCCACCCCGTAGGAAACAACATTGAAATAATTCCCCGAGACATTGACCGGACTGCCGTGAGTCAAATGGCCACCATGGGAAAGGTCCATGCCCATGATCGTATCGTTCGGCTTGAGCAACGCGAAATATACACCGAAATTGGCCTGTGAACCGGAATGTGGCTGCACGTTAACATGGTCACAGCCAAACAGTTCTTTGGCTCGATCGCGCGCCAAATTCTCTACTTTATCGACAAATTGGCAGCCGCCGTAGTAACGTTTTCCCGGATACCCTTCAGCGTATTTATTCGTTAAAATACTGCCCTGGGCTTCGAGAACAGCCTCACTGACAAAGTTTTCTGAAGCAATCAGTTCCCATTTGTTTTGCTGCCGATGCAATTCATCGGTAATGTAAGCAAATAATTCTGCATCCTGTTCGCGTAACTTTTGCATGATCATCCTCCTACTCAATGAAAACTTTTATGCCTTTGTATAACGGGCTCGTTCGCCTCCGATCAGCGGAAATCTTGTTCGCGCCGCGACTACCAAAGCCGCACCGATATGATTTTGTTGCAGTCGCACCGGCACTACCACGCGACGTAAATGCATGCCGATCATCGTGCAACCAATATCCAGGCCGCCCGCCGCCGATACTTCCTCCACCACAACCGGATCGTCAAAAAGCGCCATCGCATTGGTGGAAAAAGAACCGCCTGCATGCAGCCACGGCACGACCGTAACTTGTTGCAAATGTAAGCGTTCCGCCGTTTTACGTTCGACAACCAGCGCACGGTTTAAATGTTCGCAGCATTGAATCGCCAGTTCCAAATGTTGAGCCTGCGCCACTTCCATCAATGCCTTAATCGCTTCTTCGCCCACTTCCGCGGAGCTGTCTTTGCCGATATGACCGCCGCGAATTTCACTGGATGAACCGCCAACCACGATTAAGTCTTGCGGAGCAAATTGCGCGATCTCGCAAAGCTCGGTAAAAGCCGCTTTGGTCTGTTCATATATTTCACTCATGCGTAGCGCCTCCCTGTTCCAGTGCTGTAATTTCATTCACCCGACGCTCGTGACGACCGCCTTCGAATTGACCTTCCAAAAAGGCGTGCACAATTTCCAGCGCCAAGCCCGGTCCGATGACGCGCTCTCCCATCGTCAAAATGTTGGCATTATTATGCGCGCGCGATGCTTTCGCGGAAAAGACATCATGACAAAGCGCGGCACGAATGCCCGGCACTTTGTTCGCGGCGATGCCGATACCGATCCCCGTGCCGCAAATCAAAATGCCCAGCTCGGCTTCACCGGCGAGTATCGCCGCAGTGGCATCCTGCGCAATTAAGGGATAATCACAAGAATCTAACGAGTGAGTCCCCACATCTTTTACTTCATAACCTTCCTCTGCGAGTTCACGACGAATCGTTTCTTTCAAATGAAATCCGCCATGATCACTGCCGATCACTATCTTCATCATATCCCTCCTTGGTAGTTCTATCCTACCATAAAACAGGCGGTAAGGGCATAAAAAGTACACTTATTTTGTGTCGCCATGCTCCGGATAAAGTCTTTGTTTCGCCGCTGCGAGATGCTCCCAAATCGAGCTTGCACATTGCGCATACAAGCTTGCGTCACCGCCGAAAGGATCGGGGATTTCTCCGCCCAAACCGCTCCATTCGCCAAGTGTTTGGATTTTCTTTTCCAGCTCACCGAACGAGCGCCGTAAAAGATCGCGTTGGCTTTGCGTCATCACCACGACCGCATCCGAATTTTGTAACATGTCCCGTGTCAATGCTTTTGCGGTATGCCCGGAAAACGGAATCTCACGACGTGACAGTTCCGCCACTGCCAACGGCGCCGCCGGCATACCGATGGCCGGTGCCAAGCCCGCCGAGTGGACCGTGTGTGAATCGTCAGTAACATCTTTCATTAAATATCGCCACATCGCTTCCGCCATCGGACTGCGACAGGTATTGCCCGTACATACAAATACGACTTTCATTTATTTCACCTCTCGAACCTGGTACGCGGCCGCTTTCAAAAGGCGATTCATGACCGCAAGCCCGATGCCCTGATCGGAAATACCTTCGGCATAAATCTCCTCCGCCGCCGTCTCGTCAAGATACAGCAAGCCCTGGTATAAATGCGCCGCATACGCTGCAGCGTCAGCTGCCTCGCCCCAAATATAGATATTCTCACCGGCAGGTAAGGCGCGCGCCGTCTCGGCGCTTACCAGGTAGCCGCGGCGAGAGTCGTACGTTTTTGCCAGCGCTGCGCGAATTTTTTCAGTTTCTCCCGTATATAAATACACCGGTACACGCGGCGCGTAATGACGGTACTTCATGCCCGGCGCTTTCGGAATGCCTTGACCTGTGACAAGCGCCGTATCCAAACGCGTCGGCGCAAAGGCGGACAGCATTTCCAAGGTAATCGCTCCCGGTCGATATATGACAAGTTCATTTTCCTGCAGTGATACCACGGTCGATTCCAAGCCGATCCGGCAAGCGCCGTCATCTAAAATGACATCCACTCTGCCGTCCAAGTCATGCCGCACCGCCGGCGCGGTCACTGGACTCGGCCGTCCGGACAAATTCGCGCTGGGCGCGGCCAAAGGTACGCCTGCCGCCGTAATTAAAGCGCGCGCCACCGGCTGACTCGGCGCCCGTACAGCTACCGTCGCACCGCCCCCCGTCACTGTTGTCGGAACGATGTCCGATTTCGGCAATACCAATGTCAGCGGTCCCGGCCAAAATTCGGAAATAAGTCGGTCAACAAGCGGCGGAATTTCCTTTACCAAAGGCGCCAGGCCGTCGCGATCCAGCACATGTAAAATCAGCGGATTGTCGCTCGGACGTCCTTTGGCAACATAAATTTTTTTCGCCGCCTCACTATCCAAGCCGTTGGCCCCTAACCCGTATACCGTTTCCGTCGGAAATGCGACAAGGCCGCCGGCCCGCAGAATTTCACCCCATGGAGCCACCTGCGGACCCAGCGGCCGTGAGTGATCAATTGTTACATACTTTGTTTTCATATCCGTTTCCACCAAACTACACGATCAAGATTCTGCAGATCCTGCCTGACGGCAGGTTCGCTGAACGCGTTCACTTCACGCACAAGAGCGCTTACCGCGGCCCCCTGCTCCGCGCCGATCTCCACCGCACAAAGCGCACCTTTGCGCAAATGAGGTACCATGGCCGGAATCATTCGGCGGTAAATGGCTAAGCCGTCTTCTCCGCCGCGCAACGCAGTCATCGGTTCGTGCCGTACTTCCGGCGCAAGGTCTTCAATATCCCCATCGGGAATATACGGCGGATTAGACACGATAATATCAAATGTTTGATCGGCAAGTGAGCGAAAAAGATCACTCTCGATTATTTCCACGCGATCGCTTACTTCCAAACGCACCGCATTTTGCCTCGCAACCGCCAAGGCGGCAGCGGAGATATCGCAAGCAATGCCTGTCCATTGCGGACGATAGTGCAAAAGGCTCAAGATGATCGCGCCGCTGCCGGTACCGATATCCAATACCCGCAAAGGCGTTTCACCGCAGTGCTCCAGTACCGTTTCCACGAGCGTTTCCGTCGCCGGACGCGGGATCAAAACATCTTTTGTCACCACAAAAGGCAAGCGCATAAATTCTTTTTTACCAACGATCGCCGCGACGCTGTAGCCTTCGATGCGACGTTGAATATATGTTTTCAGTCGGGCGAGTTCGGACGCTTCGAGCGGACGTTCAAAGTGCGTATACAAATATAATCGATTGACATCGAGCACTTCCGCTACCAATAAGTCGGCATCCAAACGCGGGTTTTCTATTTCGTGCTTGGTAAAATACGCCACCAGCCATTGCAGCATACGACCGATCGTCCAGAGCTCGTTCGCCATCAGTTCTCGCTTTCCGCCAGTTTGGCCGCCTGATCCGCAGCAATCAAGCCGGATAACAGTTCTTCCAAATCGCCGTCAAGTACCGCCTGCAGCTGGTAAATCGTTACATTGATACGATGATCCGTCACACGACCTTGCGGGAAATTATACGTGCGAATGCGTTCGGAACGATCGCCGGTTCCCACTTGACTCTTACGGTCAGCCGCCAGTTTCGCATCCGCTTCCTGTTGCGCTAAATCGTAAAGACGCGCTTTTAGTACGCGCATTGCTTTATCTTTGTTTTTGGCCTGACTTTTCTCATCCTGGCAGGTCACTACCAGGCCGGTCGGCAAATGCGTAATGCGTACAGCGGTTTCCGTACGGTTGACGTACTGACCGCCTGCCCCCGATGCGCAATACGTATCGATGCGCAGATCCGACGGTTTGATTTCGATTTCCACATCTTCCGCTTCCGGTAAAATGGCCACCGTCACCGTCGATGTGTGGACACGACCGCCGCTTTCGGTTTCAGGCACACGTTGCACACGATGTACGCCGCTTTCGTATTTCAATTTGGAATACGCACCGACTCCTGTGATCGAAAAGACGACTTCTTTATAGCCGCCCAAACCGGTTTCATTCCAATCGATCAAATCGCAATGCCAGCCTTGCGCTTCGGCGTAATGCGTATACATGCGCATTAACTCCGCGGCGAATAAAGCCGCCTCATCGCCGCCGGCGCCGGCGCGAATTTCCACGATGACGTTTTTCTCATCGTTGGGATCTTTCGGTAATAATAAGATTTTCAACCGCTCGGCAAGTTCCGCTTTTGCCTGTTTATTCTCAGCGAGTTCCTCTTTTGCCAGAGCCAGCATATCCGCGTCCTGGTCTTTATCGTTCAGTAATTCTTCTGCTTCACGAATGCCGGCCACAGCTTTTTTGTACTCGCGAAACGTTTCGACCGTTTCCGCCAAGGCGGCATGCTGCTGCATCAACGCGCGCCACTTTGCCTGCTGCGCGATAACGTCCGGATCGCTGATTTGCTGCTCTAAATCTAAAAAAGTATCTTCGACCGTTTGTAATTTATCCTCTAACATATTCCTCCTGCGGCTTGGCCGCGTTCATCGCGGCAATGGCGACTTCGATCTGACTGTCATCCGGCGGGCGAGTGGTAATATTCTGCAGCCACAGTCCCGGTTTTACCAATGCCTGCACCAACGAATTGTCGCTGCGCGCAGCCAGCCGAATCCATTCATAGGCAAGGCCCGCCACGACAGGCATCAAAATAATGCGGGAAAGAAAGCGTTCCCACAAACTTGGCCAACCTAAAAACGCAAACACAAAAATACTGACAATCACAACCATCAGCAAAAAATTCGTGCCGCAACGCGGATGTAATCGGGATTGCGGACGAACATTTTCGACCGTCAGCGGTAAATTCTTTTCATAGCAGTAAATCGTTTTATGCTCGGCACCATGATACTCGAATACGCGCTGAATATCTTTCGTCCGCGAAATGCCGTATAAATACGCTAAAAAGATCAGGAGCCGCAAGATTCCTTCCGCCAAATTCAACAAAACATGGTTGGAACCCGTCCCCGGGATAAATTTAGCCGCGTATGTCGGAATCGCCAGAAACAAAACCGCGGCAAATATCGTTGACACCGCCATCGTCGTATAAATCTCTTTATCGTCCAGCTTTTCGTCTTCTTCGCCCGCGACCTGCGCCGAAAACATCAGGGAACGCATGCCGATGACAAGCGACTCGTACAGCGCTACCATACCGCGCAGCAAAGGCTTGCTTAAAATCGGATACTTCGCGCCTAAGGGCAATACTCTGTCCTTTTTTATGACGATATCGCCGCCGGCCTCACGAACCGCCGTGGCAACATACTCCGGTCCGCGCATCATCACACCTTCGATGACCGCCTGACCTCCTACATAAGCTTTTTTCACCAAATTCCCACTTTCATTTTATGTATAAAAATAGACAGACACTGTACGCGCCTGCCTACCCTTTTATTCGCTCTCTTTGCCGTATCGTTTATTGAATTTTTCAATACGGCCGCGCGCTTTCGCGAAACGCTGCTGGCCCGTATAGTACGGATGCGATTTGCTACTGATATCCACGTTGACCAGGGGGTATTCGTTGCCGTCTTCCCATTTAATTGTCTGGCTCGACGTCATTGTGGAACGAGTCAAAAACGCGTAATCCGCGCCGGCGTCTTGGAATACGACCGGATGATATTCGGGATGAATTCCTTTCTTCACAGTTGCACCTCTTTTCTTAACATACTGACACTAAGATAGTATAACAAATGCCCATGTCAAATGCAAGATAATTTACATACCGATATCTCATTTTATAGTGGACTTTACAAAAAAAACAAACGGCACCGCAGTACCGTTTGCGTAAAATTATTTTATTTTGCGTATTCCGCAAATGCCGCTTTCAGTTCATCCGGACGATTGCCGACGATTCGTTTTACTTCTTCGCCGTTCTGGAAGAAAATGAGGCTCGGTACGCCCATTACGTCCATTTGACCGGCGAGGTCGCCGCCTTCATCCACATTCACTTTGACAACTTTGATCTTGCCCGCGTATTCTTCTGCGAGCTTATCAACTACCGGCGTAATCATTTTACACGGGCCGCACCACGAAGCCCAAAAATCAACCAATACAGCGCCTTTTTCAGATTTTACTTCCGATTCAAATTCTTGTGCAGTGGTAATTTCTGTAATATTTGCCATTAGGTATCACCTCATGTAATATATATCGAAAAATATAGAAATCCTATATCAATATCATACCTACTTTCTTTCAGTCTGTCAAGTTTGTCCCTATTATATATGTATCAAAATACCGATACGGCAGGCGTTGTTGCACTTTATGCGAGAGTAAATTGAAAACAAAAAATCCGCCGTAGCGGATTTTTTTATTACGAGTAGTCAATAAGCCGAGTTCTGTACGTTTACACGTGACAATCATCTTTCTAGACAGCCGATTACTCGACTGTTCAAGCGACACACCCAAAAGGTCAGCGGGCAACTTCATCCCTTTTCTATTCGGTCTTGCTCCGAGTGAGGTTTACCTGGCCGACGGGTTACCCCGCCGCCGGTATGCTCTTACCATACCGTTCCACCCTTACCGTTGCCGGCGGTCTACATTTCTGTGGCACTATCTCTGAGGTCACCCTCGCCGGATGTTATCCGGCACTCTGCCCTGCGGAGCTCGGACTTTCCTCGAGCTTACGCTCGCGATTGTCTTTCGTACTCGTTTTGACAGTGTATCATGTTTCTGCCAGGTCGTCAATTTCCCCAAAATGAAAATATATCTGCCCGCACAGGATCAGCGACGATGTTCAGGCGGACGCCATCCGTCGCAAGCATTTGCGCTAAATAATCCGCCAGACGATCGGCAATTTTGATCTCCGTGTGGTAATGATGTCCGTCGACTACCACGATTCCCTGCGCCGCGGCACGCTGCGCCTCGTGGTATTTGACGTCGGCGGTCAAATATAAATCCGCGCCCTTCTGCACCGCGGCATCGGCGAATTCCATACTGGCGCCGCTGCAAAGCGCAACGCGTTCAATGGTTGCACGTTGGCCGGCATACCGCAATACCGGAATCTCCAAGGCGGTTTGAATTTTCTTGAGCACATCGCCCAGCGACAGCGCTTTAGGAAAACGGCCGATCCGTCCCAAGTAAGAGGTTTCCCGCGGTCGTTCCAAAGGATACACATCATACGCCGCTTCTTCGTAGGGATGCGCGTCAAGCATCGCGCGGAGTACTGCGTTCAAGTCATGTGCCGACACGATGGCTTCCACGCGTTCTTCCTCGACCGTTTCCACTTGTCCCGGATTCCCCAAAAAAGGCTGCGCGCCGGCTAACGGTAAAAAGCGTCCCTGTCCCTGCGCACTGAACGTGCAATGCGAGTAATCGCCGAGCGCGCCGGCACCGTGATCGCCCATGGCGGCGCGGACTGCGTCTGCATGCGTTTGCGGTGTGAATACCGCCACTTTGTAAAACGGCTCGCTATGTACCGGTACAAGTCCTTTGACATCAACAAGCCCGATTTGCTCCGCCAACAGATCATTTACACCCGCGGTCGCAATATCCAAATTCGTATGCGCGGCGTAGCAGGCGATATCGTTTTGCACTAAAAGTCTCACTAAGTCCGCAACCGGGTCTCCGGCGACCAATTGCTTCAACGGTTTGAACAGAATCGGATGATGCGCAACGATGAGGTTGATACCGTGCTCTTTCGCATAACAGATATTTTCTTTCGTGACATCAAGCGCCGTCAAAACACCTGTCACTTCCGTCTCCGGATCGCCGACCAGCAATCCTACATTGTCCCAGTCTTCCGCCAATTTCGGCGGCGCCCATTCTTCCAATGCCTGCATTATCTTTCGGATTCGCATTGCTGCAGCATCTCCTTCCACTGTGCGATATGTTTCTCCAATGAATATAATTCCACCTGTCGTGCCGCAGATCGCTCTTTCGCGTGCAATAGACCGTTGCGATGAGCTTGCGCGCGCTGAATTAATCGCTGCAGATGACGGGCTAGCATCGGCGCGCGGCTTTCCCAAAGGTAGGGCCCGACCGCCGCGAGTTCCTCCGGCAGATTCTGCGTCCCGGGAACGACACGAATGATTTCATAGAGGTGTTTGCCTTCTTCGCAAAGCCATTCCCGATCAATTTTCAGACCGAGTTCCCGCAAACTTCGTCGCAACAGCGCCTGCCCCGTCATCGGCTGCAAAATAATAAACGCCAGCTTTTGATATACTTCCGGCCGCGCCTGTAAAAGTTCCCGCATCAGCGGACCGCCCATTCCCGCCAAAATAATACCGTCCGCCTCGTCAGCCTGTAAAATTTCCAGGCCGCTGCCCAGACGAAAATCAGCCTGCGCGCTGCATTGCGTTCGGCAAAAATTTTGCCGCGCCGTTGCCAACGGACCTTTCCGTAAATCGCTGACGATAACGTGACGCGCCCGCTTTTTTTCGAGCAGGTACAAGGACACGTAGCCGTGATCGCTACCGATATCAGCTACAGTATCGCACACGGGCACGGCATCCGCAACGGTTTGCAAACGTGGTGACAACGTTACAGAAGGCGCTGCGCCATCCGGCATACAAGAACTCCTTTCGACAAAAAAGGACGACCGCAGTCGTCCTACAATGCAATGTGGTGGGCCCACCTGGGATCGAACCAGGGACCGACCGGTTATGAGCCGGCTGCTCTACCCCTGAGCTATAGGCCCGGTGTATAAATATACTTTTCTATTATACAAAAGCATATCAAGCCCTGTCAAACATCAGAGGTAATCGGTAATCTTCTCGCGTTTCCCGCGACTGCGCAATTTTTCCAAGGCTTTACGCTCGATCTGACGAATCCGTTCACGCGTAACGTCAAAGTACTGACCGACTTCTTCCAGCGTTCTCTGCTTGCCGTCTTTTAACCCGAACCGCAAATAGATGACTTCCCGTTCACGCTTGGTAAGACCTTGCAAAATATCATCGACCTGCTCTTTAAGCAAAATGGCCGAAGCCGCTTCTTCCGGAGCGACGGCATTGCGGTCTTCGATGAATTCCACCAAATGGGAATCTTCCTCTTCGCCGATCGGAGTTTCCAACGAAACCGGTTCCTGCGCAATTTTCATGATCTCGCGCACACGTTCCACGGTAATGTCCATTTGCTCGGCGATTTCTTCCGGCGTTGCTTCGCGTCCCAGTTCCTGCAATAAATTGCGAGCCGTTCGTGAAAGTTTGTTGATGGTTTCCACCATATGTACCGGAATACGAATCGTACGCGCCTGATCAGCGATTGCACGGGTAATCGCCTGGCGAATCCACCAGGTCGCATACGTGCTGAATTTGTAACCTTTTTTATAATCGAATTTATCGACCGCTTTGATCAAGCCGAGGTTACCTTCCTGCATCAAATCCAAAAATTGCATGCCGCGGCCGACGTAGCGTTTCGCAATGCTGACAACCAAACGCAAGTTGGCATCCGTCAGATCCTGCTTGGCAAAATGCGCATCCGCCAAAACGCTGCCCTCATTGTGACGTACTTCTTCCGTGACGAGTCCGGCCTCTAACCGGCTTTGCACTTCGTCAGGTGATAAAAACGCTTCGCTCGGTGTTGTCTCTGCGTTTTCTTCATCGGTCGGAAGTTCCGCCATGGCTGTCGCCATTTCTACCGCCTGCGCTATATTCAAGCCATCCGCGGGCTTCATTTGCAGAATATCCAATGATTTTTGCAAGATTTCCGCCGTCGTTTCGTCCCATGTTAATGCGGAAGGAACTTGGAATGCCGTATACGGAATATCTCCCTGCGCATTACTTACCTGCGCCATCGCGGCTACCCAATGGATCACAGCCTGTCGCTGCGCCTGCGTTTCCATAATCAATTTGCCGGCTTCGATGCGTTTGGCAAGCGCTACTTCTTCCGGTGCTTTTAACAGTGAAACACGACCGATTTCTTTAAGGTACATACGCACCGGATCATCTAAATGAATATTGTCATTGCCATCCTGCAAGTTTTCGGACGTGGCTTTACGTACTTCGCGCGCTTCACTGTCTTCGTCTTCATCCTCTTCCGCCAGCGCCTCTTCCTTCTCTTCGCTGTTGACCATTTCAATGTTCTCTTTGTAGAAGCGAGCGTAAATTTTTTCATTTTTTTCCGCGCTTAAATCAAACCGTTCGAAGGCATCCATGACTTCTTCATATGTCAACATGCCATCGCGACGGCCGCGTTCCACCAGAAGCATCAGAACCTGATCAAGGCTGGCGCCTTTTTTGATCAATTGTTGCATCGATTTGGCATCATCGGCTGCGACGGCGCTTCTCGATGCTTTTCCTTTGCTCTTCTTTTCCGTTTTAGATGCGGTCGCTTTTTTGTTACCGCCTGCTTTTTGTTTAGTTTGCTTTGAGGTTTTTTCCGCCCGTTCCGTCACGGTGACTTGATCATCTTCCGTGATCGCAAGCGGAAGGCCTGCCTCCTGTAATTGCTGCGTCAACAATGTGCGACTGCGTTGCGAAAAATGATGCGGAGCCAAAATGGAAGATGCGGCGACAGTATCTTGCGGCTTTGACTGATACCATTCGATCAAATCCTGCCGCGCTATTTCGATTCGTTCCGACACCGTCAGGCGCGTCCGTTTTTTTGTCGTCTTGGTCTGGTTAGTTGCCGTCATTGTTCCATCCTCTTCCATAACTCCGTACTTGCTTTGTTCAAAAATCTCTCTCCTTAAATCAGCGCAATAATTTTTCTTGCGTTTTCAGTTTTTCCAGCGCTTTGCGTTCGATTTGCCGGATGCGCTCGCGTGTGACGTCAAAGTATCGTCCGACTTCTTCGAGCGTACGGTGTTTGCCGTCACGCAAACCGAAACGCAGATAAATGACTTCGCGTTCGCGTTCCGGTAGCGTATTGAGCGCCGCTTCAATCTGTTCGCGTTGCAATGTTTCCGCCACGGCTTCTTCCGGCGCCACCGCATCGCGATCTTCAATGAACGAGCCCAAGTGGGAATCTTCCTCTTCCCCAACCGGTTTTTCCAACGAAACCGGTTCCTCCGCAATTTTTCGGATCTCTCGTACTCGCTCAACCGTTACTTCCATCGCTTCGGCGACTTCTTCAATCGTCGCCTCGCGTCCCTTTTCCTGTCCGATCTGGCGGGTCAACCGGTTCATCCGATTGATTGTTTCCACCATATGCACCGGAACACGGATCGTGCGTGCCTGATCGGCGATCGCTCGCGTAATCGCCTGGCGAATCCACCAGGTCGCATACGTGCTGAATTTAAATCCTTTTGTATAGTCGTACTTTTCCACTGCTCGCAGTAAACCGAGATTGCCTTCCTGGATCAAATCCAAAAACGGCAAGCCGCGACCGTGGTATTTTTTGGCAATGCTTACAACTAACCGCAGATTGGCATCGGAAAGTTCTTTGCGCGCCATATCGGCATCCGCTTCCAGATCCCGCTGTTCGCGTCTCGTGAAACCTTCCACCTCGCGACCGGCTTCGATGCGTTGCGCCAGTTCCACTTCTTCGTCGGCCGTCAACAAGTCGACCTGACCGATTTCTTTTAAATAGGTTTGCACCGCGTCATCGACTCGACTGCCGGCCGCTTCCGTCGCCTCCGCCTGTGCAGCGGCGGGCGATGTGACCGCGCAGAGGACGAGTCCCCGCGTGGCCAGCGCAGCGAGCATCTGGTCCCATTTACGATACGAAAAACCTTGCTGCACCGCATACTCTTGCCAAACGCTATACGCAAGGTTACCGTGTTTATCCGCGCGTGCCACAAGACTTGCGATGTGTGCCCGATTGCCTTTCTTCGTTGTTTGCATGGCGCCTCCTTTACCACTCATCACAGAGAATGGATGTTTTGCGAAATTTCTACAACCAATTCCATTTCCCTGCGGAACGCTTCGACATCTCCCGCCTGATTATACCGTTCGGCCGCTTTTCTGTGCGCATTATACGAGCGCACCAGCGTCGCCTTGCGAAGACGTCGGATAAGTAATGCCACGTCAGTGGTTCGTGGCGTCAGCCCATCTATTATAACACCCGAAAGCCGCGCTTGCTCGTCGGCCGTCAAAGAAATTTCCCGACCGATTTGCGCCGCACTAACAGTATCGTTGGCCGTCGTCTGTAAAAAGGCAAAAATATTTTTCCACAGAGGATCCGTGAAATCCTCAATCGTCAATTGATCAAGCAAATCTTGGCGTTGCGCCGATCCGCTGAACAGCAGATGGATCGCATTGTCTTCCGCCGGATCGGGGGTGACGCGCGGTGCCTCGGCCGTTTCCGCCCGATTGCCCGCGGGTGCAATGTACACGTTTTTTGCTTGCGCTTTGGCGATTTTTTGCGCTTCACTGCGCACGATATTTTCATTCATGCGTAAGCGCGTCGCCAAACGCCGCAGATAACTGTCGATCGTAATGGCATTATCCGTTTGCATGATTTCCGGAACAAATTCCTGAACGATCATATTTTTGCCGTCGGTACTGGTCGCGTCGTGCGCGGCAATGATTTCATCCAGTCGGTAATCCAATACGTTCTGCGCCATGGCAATGACATCTTCCCACGCGTTAGCGCCGTGTTGTTTAATGTATTCATCCGGATCTTTCCCGTCGGGAAGTGTCGCAATACGAAGTTTCAAACCCGTCTCGCGCGCGATGGTAATCGCCCGTCGAGTCGCCTCGCGGCCGGCGCGATCCATATCATACGCAACGATCGCTACATCGCAGATGCGGCGCAGCAGTTGCGCCTGACGTTGCGTGAATGCCGTACCGAGAGAAGCGACTACATTGGTCACTCCCAAATTGTGAACGCCCACGACATCCATGTAACCTTCGACCAGCACCGCTTGTTTTGTCCTGCGGATCTCTTTGCGAGCCCGCTCCATCGCAAACAATAAGTCGCCTTTATGAAAGATCGGCGATTCCGGTGAATTTAAATACTTCGGCTCGCCCTCTTCGATGATGCGACCGCCGAAAGCCACCACACGACCTTTATCGTCGCGAATCGGGAACATGCAGCGCCCCCGAAAACGGTCATACGTTTTCCCGTTTTTCGTCAGGCATAAACCGCTTTTAATCAGATCTTTCTCCCGATAACCGCGTTCGCGAAAATCGCGATACAAGCGATCCCATTGGGGCGGCGCAAAGCCGAGTTTAAAATCGACAATGGTCTGCGCGGATAAACCGCGTTTCTTAAAATAGTCGATACCCGCAGCGCCCATGCGTGTTTTCGTCAGGCAGTTATGAAAATAGCCAGCCGCCAAATCGCAGATCTCATATAACCGTTGCCGCTCTTCTTCCCGCTCGCGTTCGGCCGGCGATAAATCCGTTTTGGGAATTTCCAGACCGATCCGTTGCGCCAGCTTTTCCACGGATTCCGGAAAAGAAATATTTTCTATCTTTTGCACAAATTGAAAAACGTCGCCTCCCGCATGGCAACCGAAACAATAAAAAAATTCCTTGTCGGGTGAGACGGAAAATGACGGCGTCTTTTCTTCATGAAACGGACAGCACGCCCAGTAATTATTCTGTTTTCGGGTCAGCGGCACGTAGCTTCCGACAACATCGACGATCGGATTGCCGGCTCGCACCTGCTCAATAAATTCTTTGCTGAATTGCATAACGCCTCCGTTTCTGATATATGTATTAACCGTGGAGCGGCAAAATCCTTTTTTTGTCCACGCAAAAGCCGTCGTCATGGTGACGACGGCTTTTATTTATTTGGCATAATCGGTCGCCCGGGTTTCCCGGATGACGACTACTTTGACCTGCCCCGGATACTTGAGTTCGTTTTCGATGCGCTTGGCAATTTTGTGTACCAGCAACGTGGCTTCGTCCTCATTTATTTTTTCCGGTTTGACCATAACACGAATTTCGCGACCGGCTTGAATCGCAAAGCAATTTTCCACGCCCTCAAACGATTTGGCGATTTCTTCCAACTTCGTGAGACGTTTCAAATAATTTTCCAGCGTTTCGCGACGAGCGCCCGGCCGTGCGGCTGAAATCGCATCTGCTGCCGCTACCAAAACCGCTTCCACAAAGGTCGCTTCCGTATCGCCGTGATGGGATGCAATCGCATTCACAACAACGTCCGGTTCATGGTACTTCTTGGCAATCTCTACACCCAATTCCACATGCGTGCCTTCCGTTTCCTGATCGATCGCTTTGCCGATATCATGCAATAAGCCGGCACGACGTGCCATGCCCACATCGGCTCCGATCTCGGCGGCCAGCGTGCCCGCTAACATCGCCACTTCCACGGAGTGCTGCAGAACGTTTTGACCATAACTGGTGCGATATTTCAATCGTCCCAATATCTTAATCAGCTCGGGATGTAAATCGTGGATACCGACGTCGAATGTCGCCTGTTCACCGGCTTCACGCATCGCTTTATCCACTTCTCGTTTGGCTTTTTCGACGGTTTCTTCAATACGAGCTGGATGAATCCTGCCGTCTTTAATCAAGTTTTCCAAGGCAATACGCGCGATTTCCCGCCGTATGGAATGGAAACCGGACAGCGTCACCGCTTCTGGAGTATCATCAATGATTAAATCTACACCGGTCGCCATCTCCAGCGCTCGAATGTTGCGCCCTTCACGACCGATAATCCGACCCTTCATTTCATCATTCGGTAAGCTTACCACCGAAATCGTAGTTTCGGCGACCTGATCGGCGGCGTTGCGTTGAATCGCCAGTGAAATCACTTCACGTGCGTTTTTATCCGCTTCCGCTTCGAATTTTGTTTGTAATTCACGAATCAAGACCGCTTGATCATGCTTAATTTGCGTCTCCGTTTGCTCCAGCAACAATGCCTTCGCCTGTTCCGCAGTCAAGCCAGAGATTTCTTCCAACTTTTGCAACTGCTGCGCATACAGGCTGTCTGCCGCGCTTTGCCGTTCTTTTACTTTCGCATCACGGCGCTGCAACGCTTCTTCCTTATGTTCCAGCGAATCCGCACGTTTCTCCAAATTTTCTTCTTTTTGCAGTAAACGTCGTTCATACCGTTGTAAATCTGTGCGGCGTTCTTTTTCTTCCTGTTCAAAATCGGTACGCAGACGATGCATTTCGTCTTTTGTCTGCAGGACGCTCTCTTTGTACGTGCTGTCAGCATCCCGTCGCGCCTGAGCGACGATGCGGGAAGCTTCCTGCTCGGCACTGCCGATTTTCGATTCCGCTAAACTGCGTCGTAAAAAATAGCCGCATGCCACGCCGATAATCGCCAAGAGAAGTCCTATCATGAGAGTCTCAACTATGATCTCCACCTCCCTTGCGCATAGAAAATCAATTGATTTTCTATATATTATTTGGTTTTTTATGTTCGTTTCTTACAGATTGCCTTTATTTATTGTAGATTTTTTTAATAATACTGTCAAGTAACGCGCCGTCTTATAAATATCTCCGGCATGGGCAAAAAGCTTTTTAATGCGGATGTTTTGCGCGCCGCTAAAAGCAACGACAGGAGTAGCAAAAAAATAATTTTCATAAATACGTTTACAAAAAATGACTCCCGCAAAAGGAGTCATTTTTTATGATGTTTTTTCTGCTTCATATGAAAAACCGATTCCATTCATCGTCACCACTCCGTCTCGAAGTAGGAGCGGCGCTTGTCTTACTGTGACAACATCAATCGTATTTCGAACGCTCGGAGAGCAATAAATCCCGTGCATCGAGTTCTTCCAAAACCGCATAAAACGTGCTTTGTCCGTAACCGCGATTGGCAAGGTAGGAGCCGACTTTCCGACGCAATACCGAACCGTTTTTGGTTAATTTCGCAAGCACAAGAGCAAGGGCCCGTTCCTTTTCTTCCTCTGCGCTCAGCCGCTCCGGCATCTCCAACCCGCGCTCTTTCATTTTGTAGGCGATATAGCTGTTGCCGTAGACGCCTTCCTCCACAAAGCGACGATACACACGGTTTGCCAGTGCTTCGTCATCAATGAAGCGGTTGTCCTGCAAACGCTTCATCGCGGCGTCTTTTTCTTCGTCCGTATACCCTTTTGCCGTGAGTTTGCGACGAATCTCCAGCGCGGAATAACTTCGTTTTGAAAGATATGTCAGTGCCTGATCATAGGCGCGATCTTCATTCGTCATTCGCTTCCGTCAGCTCGCCCTCTTCGAAAAGTTCAGGTTCGGCCAACAGCGTATCGCGAATCAATTTATCGATTTCCTGCGCAATCGCCGGATTTTGTTTCAGATATTCTTTGACATTTTCCTTACCCTGGCCCATACGTTCGCCGTTGTAGGAATACCACGAGCCGCTCTTTTGGATAATGTCCATGTTCACGCCGATATCAATTAACGTGCCCTCATGCGAAATACCGGAGCCGTACATCATGTCGAATTCCGCTAAACGGAACGGCGGCGCCACTTTATTTTTAACAATCTTCGCGCGAGTTCGGTTACCGATCACATCGGTCCCCTGTTTAATCGTTTCGCCTTTACGAATATCAATGCGAATGGTCGCGTAGAACTTCAGCGCACGACCGCCGGTGGTCGTTTCGGGGTTGCCGAACATGATACCGACTTTTTCACGCAACTGGTTGATGAAGATAACGATCGTCTTGGATTTGCTGATGATGCCGGTCAATTTGCGCAGCGCCTGGCTCATCAGACGAGCCTGCAAACCGACGTGCGAATCGCCCATTTCTCCTTCAATTTCCGCTTTCGGAACCAGCGCCGCCACCGAGTCGATAACGATAATATCAATCGCGCCGCTGCGCACCAGCATCTCGCAAATTTCCAGTGCCTGTTCACCGGTATCCGGCTGCGAAATCAAAAGATTCTGTGTGTCGACACCGAGATGGCGCGCGTAAATCGGATCCAGCGCGTGTTCCGCATCGATAAAAGCGGCGATACCGCCCTGTTTTTGCGCCTGTGCGATCGCATGCAAGGCGATCGTTGTTTTACCGGACGATTCCGGACCGTAGATTTCAATGACACGTCCGCGCGGAAAACCGCCGATGCCCAACGCCAAATCCAACGCCAGTGAGCCCGAAGAAACAACTTCCAAATTCATGTTGGAGCCGACATCTCCCAAACGCATGACGGCGCCCGCACCGAAATCCCGCTCGATCTGTTTCATCGCGCGTTCCAGTGCTTTTACTTTACCTTCATTCAGGCTATTATTTTCCATCAATCGTATCCTCCTTCGAATGTGTCTGTAACCATGTTGTCAATTGTTCCAGTGCGAATCGGACAGCGCTTGCGCGCACTTCCTCACGCGTACCGCTAAACACGCAGCGGTGTACCTTATAATCCGTTTTGCTGCCACAGGCGATATACACCGTGCCGCAAGGTTCGCTCACCGTGCCGCCGCCCGGCCCCGCATATCCTGTCGTGGCTAAGCCTATATCGGCCGCGGCGCTGCCCAAAATTCCCATGAGCATTTCCTGCGCTGTTTTTTCGGAAACGGCGGTATACCGCGCGAGTGTTTCGGCGCGCACACCGAGCCACGCTTCTTTACGACGCTCCTGATACGCAACTATCGCGCCCTCGAAGTAAGCGGAACTGCCCGCCCGATCCGTCAGCGCGGCCGCGAGCATACCGCCGGTGCAAGACTCTGCAGTCGCTATGCGTAAACCGCTTTGCAGCAATGCTTCATGCAGCGCTTTCGGCATCAAAGACCGCATCAGTAGGCCGGTCCGATCGACTCCGCTACGACATCGTAAGCGTAGCCTGCCATAATTTTTACGGGTACGAAATCACCCGGCAGTAAATCCGGTTCATTTTCCAAATACACTTTACCGTCCACATCCGGCGCCTGGCTGATCAAACGTCCTTCCGCCGGGGTCCCCGCCGTCGCCGCCGTTTCAATCAGGGCGACCGTTTCCTGACCGACGCTTTCACGATTAAGCTGTTCGGAAATCGCCGCTTGCATGGACATCAGAATATCGTAACGTTGGCGTTTGATTTCGTCGGGCACCTGCTCCGGCATACGCGCCGCCGGCGTGCCGTTTTCCTGCGAATAGGGAAATACACCCACGCGATCAAAACGGATTTTTTTCACGAGTTCGCAAAGTTCTTTAAAATCGGCTTCCGTTTCACCGGGAAAACCGACGATAAACGTCGTACGCAAGGTAATCGGAACGGCCTGCGCGCGCACTTTTTCAAGCAAACTGATAATATCCGCTTTGCGGTCACGACGATTCATGCGCTGCAAAATGCGATCGCTGATGTGTTGCAACGGAATGTCGATATATTTGCAGATTTTAGGATTCGTAACGATTTCCTGTAAGAGTTCATCCGTAAAATATTTCGGGTATAAATATAAAAGTCGCACCCATTCAATTCCCTCAATCGCCGTCAATTCCCGCAATAATGCGGCAAGAGTCGTCGGATTTTCCAAGTCGCGACCGTAGCTTGTGGTATCCTGCGCGATGACATTAATTTCACGGACACCCTCCTGCGCCATTTTTCGTACTTCACTGACGATAGATGCTACACTGCGACTGCGAAAACGTCCGCGCACGTAGGGAATCAGGCAAAACGCGCAGCCGTTGCTGCAGCCCTCCGCCACCTTGACATACGCACTGTAATGCGGAGTGGTACGTTCGCGCGGCAAAGCGGCCAAATCCGGCAGCGGCGCCCGATCGAAGTAGGCGACATGCGACTTGCCTTCACGTTCAAAACGCTCCACCGCTTCCACAATGCGTTCCCATGATTCCGTGCCCAGCAAAATATCAATTTCCGGAATCTCGCGAAACAACTCTTCCTGAAATTGCTGGCTCAAACAGCCGGTGACAACCAGCAGCCGTGCACGGCCGGTTTTTTTATATTGCGCCGCCTGCAAAATTTCCTGAACGGACTCTTCCTTAGCCGCTTCGATAAACGTGCAGGTATTGACGACGATGACATCCGCCTGCGCCGGATCCTCCGTCAATTGCCATTGCGCCTTTTGCAACAACCCCATCATCATTTCGGCATCGACTAAATTTTTTGAACAGCCCAGGCTGATCACTGCGACTTGTTTCATTCAACTTCCTTTCCTGCGAATCGTACTTCCTTCAACCAGGCCGCCAATAACGCTTTGCGTCCGGTCGGCGTATAGGCTTTATGGAGTGGCCAAAGTTGCAAATCCCGATTTTCGGAATCCACTACCTGCGAATTCGGAAATCCGGTATAGTAAAAATAATAATGCTTGCGATGCAAAGGCGTAAACGCGTGCCCTTCCATCACCCAATTCAGTAAGGCGCCGACTTCCTGCGCCCGCGGTGTCGATTTAGGAATCCCGACGCCGTATAAGTAGTACGCTGTACCGTCCTGCGGATAAATCATGGTCAACGGCAAACCCTGCACCATAAATTCGCGTGCGGTAGACGCATCGGCAATGGCCACGTCACTTTTTTGCATCGCCAGCACGCGTACCGGTGTCGACAAATATTTCGAATACTGTACTACATGTCGATGAATAAAATCCAGTTTGCGGAATGCTTCGGCATGTCCGTATTGTTCTACCATCGAGTATAAAAGCTCTGCGGAGAGATCCGCCGCTACGAAATCGGTCATCGTAATGCGAACATCATTATGCGCTGTCAAATCCTGCCACGAATGCAACGGTTTTGACGTGGAGTGATAGTAATCATTGGTCACGACAAACACGATCGGAATATACCATGTGCCGGTCCACAGTCCGTTTTCATCTTTAAATTGTTGCGCGACGAGATCGGTTTGTTCCGATGTGTATGGCTGCAGCAGATCAAAGCGAGCGAGCTCTTGCAGTGTAGCCTGACTCGCCCAGACAAGATCCGGTGCAGGCGTATTTCCCGGCGATTTCAGATGGGTTATAATCTGCTCCCCGGTCAAAGGTACCAAGGTAAGTTCCACCTGCTGTTCATTGCGATAGACTTCCGCCAAGGTTTGGATAATATCCGGCGGCATATCGGAATATACCACCAGCTTCTCCCTGACGGGGACAGCCCCTTCTTCTGACGCATCCTGTGGGGGCAAGTGCGCCGTCGCCACAAGCCATAACACGGCAACGACCAACAGCCCTACCGGCAACCATTTCCGCATGTTTTCACCTCGGGTTTATTATACCATAGCCGCCCGCTATGAATTTGCCCAAAATTGTCGCAAATAAAAAACACATCGGCTTATCAGCCGATGTGTTTTTTATTCTTCATCTTCCGTTTCGAACATATCGTCGTACAATTTTTGGACCGCTTCAAATTCATCTTCTTCCGGCGATACATATTCGATCTCGCCATCTGCAGTCGTATACATACGAGCTAAAATCAGATCCGGCTCTTCGTCTTCCGGTGCATCATCGTCCGGGATGGACACCAGCACGGCAAATTGCTTGCCGCTGTACGGAATAATAATATCCTGTGCATAGTACTGCTCTTCGCCGTTCGGACCTTCCACTTCCACGATGACTACTTCTTCATCATTCTGCAGTTCCTGTTCCGCTTGCATTTCCGGTTGCTTTTCCATTGTCTACCCCTTCTTTCTGCGCGATGGCATTCAAATATCCTTGTAATATAAGCACTGCGGCCAATTGGTCAACAACAGTGCGTCGTTTATCGCGACGCACGTTACCCGCCAAAAGACTCCTCTGGGCAGCGACTGTCGTAAGTCGTTCATCCCAAAAAACAATTTCGGTATCGGGAAGCAGACGTTGTAAACGCGCCGCAAATTTTTGCGTTTTTTCCGCTCGTTCACCGATCGTTCCGTTCATGTTTTTCGGTAAACCGACCACAATCTTCGCTGCATCATAATGGTGCGCCCATTCGGCCATGCGTTCCAGATCGGCGTTGCGGGAAACATGCTCCCACGTTTCCACCGCCTGCGCCGTCAGTCCGAGCGGATCGCTCACGGCAATGCCCGTGCGCTTTGTCCCGACATCCAGCCCTAAAATCCGTTTCATTGGCGGTCTTGGGCTACGTACAACGTAATCAAGTCTTCTAAAATGCGGTCACGTTCAAACCCGCGAATCAAATTACGCGCATTTCGGTGACTGGTAATATAAGTCGGATCGCCGGACAGCAGGTATCCTGCCAGCTGCACGACCGGATCGTGACCTTTTTCACGCATCGCCGCAATGACCTCACGAAGCATTAAGGATACTTCCGAATCCCCTTTTTTTATAGGAGCATAAAATTTGGTTTCATCATTCACTGCCACGATAATCCTCCCCTCACGCCAAGGCTTGCAGCATCACTGCCACGCCGGCCTCAATTGCTTCACCAAGCTTAGCCGGATCTTTGCCGCCCGCCTGCGCCATATCCGGACGACCGCCACCGCCGCCGCCGGCTATTTTGGCCGCCGCTTTGACCGCATTCCCCGCATGAATGCCGCGAGCCACTGCGGTCGCGTCCGCCATAGCCACTAAATTTACTTTTTCACCAATTTGCGCACCCAATACAAGCGCCTGAATATCATTACGTGCTTTGAGCATATCGCCCAAGGCACGTAATTCCTGTACGTCCGCCACTTCCACAACGCCGCTGGCAATCCGCAGACCGTCTTGCGTAACTGCATTTTTCACCAGATCACCGACCTGGTCTTTGGCCTGCGCCTGATGCAATGAAGAAAGCTCTTGCGCCAACTCTTTCTTTTCCGCCAGCAATTTTTCCAATTTTTCCAGCAATTCCTGCGGACGTGCTTTTAAAAGCTCCGCCGCCTGCGCCAGATCATTCGTATCCTGTTGCGCCAACCGATATGCGGCATGACCGGTCACGGCCTCGATGCGACGAATACCGGAACCGATACCGCTTTCCGAAAGGATTCGGAAAGAACCGATTTCACCGGTGTTGCGGACATGACTGCCGCCGCATAATTCGATGCTGACCTCCGGTACTTCGACCACACGAACGATGTTTCCGTATTTTTCGCCGAAGAGTGCGATGGCGCCCAATGCTTTGGCTTCTTCGATCGGCAGTTCGCGAATATTCGTAGCAATGCCGGCCAAAATGCGTTCATTGACTTCCGCTTCGACCGCTTTCAATTCATCAGAGGAAAGCGGTTCGGGATGCGTAAAATCAAAACGTAAACGTTCCGGCATCACGACCGAACCCGCCTGCGTGACATGATCGCCCAGCACATGGCGCAACGCCGCTTGCAAAAGGTGCGTTGCGGTATGGTTGCGCGCCATATCATGACGACGTTCCGTATCGACGGCGAGCGTCACTTCCGCGCCGCGTTCGATCGTTCCTTCGGTGACATCACCTAAGAGATAAATCGTGCCGTCCGGGTTTTTCTTCGTATCGGTAATCTCTACTTTGCCCGTAGCGCTTTGCAGTTCGCCGATATCACCCAGCTGACCACCGCCTTCGGCATGGAACGGATTCGTGGCCAAAATAATGAGTACCGACTCGCCGTCGGAAGCCGATTCGATTTCGACACCATCGCGACCGAGCATCAAAATCTCACTGGCCGTCGCCGTTTCATCGGCCGTCTTACCGGCCCCCGCCAAGCGGGTAGTATCCGGTGTCGCGACCTTCGCGGACACTTTCGCACGCGCCTGACGCGCGCGTTCGCGTTGCGTTTTCATTGCCGTTTTAAAGCCGTCAATGTCGATCGCAAGTCCTGCTTCGGCGGCAATTTCTTCGGTCAGTTCCCAAGGGAACCCATATGTATCATACAATTGGAAAACATCTTCGCCGCTGAGCGATGTTTTTTGTTGCTCTTTTGCGGCATCTATTTTCTCCTGCAACAGCAAGCTGCCCTGGTCCAGCGTTTTTTGGAAACGGGCTTCTTCGCTGGCTGCAATCTTTTTAATATAAGCGCGCTTTTCAAACAGATCCGGCAAGCCCTGTCCCAACAAATCAATGACTAAGTCCACCAACTCGGCCATAAACGGTTGGTTAATACCGAGCAATTTACCCTGCCGTACCGCCCGTCGTAAGATTCGACGCAATACATAGCCGCGACCTTCATTGGACGGCAGTACGCCATCGCCGATCAGCGCCGTCACCGCCCGCGAATGATCGGCAATAACTTTAAGCGCAACGTCGGTCTCCGCCGAGGTATTGTATTTCGTCCCCGCCAGCGCCGCCGCGCGTTCAATAAGCGGGAAAATCAAATCTGTTTCAAAGTTGTTGCGCTTTTTCTGTAAAACGGCCGCCAGTCGTTCCAGGCCTGCGCCGGTATCGATATTTTTCTTGGCGAGCGGTTCGTATTGACCGTCTTTCGTCCGATTGTACTGCGTGAATACGAGGTTCCAAATTTCCAGAAACCGATCGCCGTCACTGCCCATTGCATTTTCGGGACCGGTACCGAACGATTCACCCTGATCGTAAAAAATTTCGCTGCAGGGACCGCACGGCCCTTCGCCGATTTCCCAGAAGTTATCTTCCAACTTATAGATGCGCTCATCCGGCAAACCTACCGTTTCATGCCAAAGCGCATAGGCTTCCTTGTCTTCCGGGTGGATTGTCACGTACAGACGCTCGGGATCCAGCTGCAGTTCTTCCGTGAGAAACTGCCAAGCCCATTGAATGGCATCCTGCTTAAAATAATCGCCGAATGAAAAGTTCCCCAACATTTCAAAAAATGTATGGTGACGCGCGGTTCTGCCGACATTCTCCAAATCGCCCGTACGCATACATTTTTGACAGGTTACCACGCGATGGCGCGGCGGTTCTACTTTCCCCGTGAAAAAAGGTTTTAACGGTGCCATACCGGCCCCGATCAAAAGCAAACTCGGATCATCTTTCGGAATCAACGGAAAGCTGGGCAGATGCAAATGCCCGCGTTCTTCAAAAAAGCGTAAATAACGCTCACGAATTTCATTACCTTTCATGCTTTATATGTTCCCCCCAGCACTGTTCGATGTGTGCTTATTATACCATGCGCCCCCGTTGCTAACAATGCAATGCCGGTTACTCGCCGCCATAAACTCCGGGACGGCGATCGGCAAAAACGCTCATTCGGGCGCGTGTTTGCTCGACCAGGTCGCTGTTGTATTCGCCATACAAAATCGCTTCATTTTGGTCGCCTTTTACCACGTTTTCGCCCATCGGATCAATCAGGGCGGAGTGCCCGGCGAAGATATTATTTTTAAAGGTGCCGACCACATTCACCGCGCAAATATACATCTGGTTCTCGATGGCGCGCGCCTGAATCAAATTTTCCCACGCGACCAGCCGCGACGTCGGCCATTCCGCCGGCACAAAGACGAGTGTCGCGCCATCCAGAGCCAGTTTGCGATACAGTTCCGGAAAACGTAAATCGTAGCAGATGGATAAACCGCAATGAATGTCCGCGAGCTTCGCCGAAACGATTCGATTTCCCGCCGCAAAGTTATCCGGTTCGGAAAGCAAGCTGAAAAGATGAATTTTATCGTACTGCGCCACCGCGCCGTCCGGCCCGAAACAATGCGTGCGATTGTACACTTTTTCATTTTCTTTCGTCGGCAAGCTGCCCGTTACAATCCACTTTTTCTGCTCACGGGCAAATGCCTCCAACCGTTGCAGCAATTCATCGCCTTCGTGCGTTACCTGCTGATCCAAACGGCTCAAATTGTAGCCCGTTGTCCACATTTCCGGCAACACGATAATATCGGCCTTTGCCGCCGCTTCTCTAATGCGGGCAAAGGCATTCGCTATATTGGTTGCTTTATCTCCCGCTTCGACATGCAGCTGAATTAATGCCAGCGTACGCTTCATGCGATCACTCCATTCATGGTTTTATTATACCGCATTCCCGTGAAGTTTCGTTTACGCTCCGTGTCGGGTATGTAAAAACGGTGCTAAGACGGCGGTCAATGCGTACAGCGCCAATCCCGTTAAGACAATGGTCCCACCAGGCGCAAGGTCCCAGCTGTACGAGCCCCAAAGTCCGCACAGCACCATCGTAAACGAGTAAGCGACCGCAATCGCCGTGGTCTTCTTAAATCCTCGCCGCCACAAATGCGCCGCCGCAACCGGTACAATCATGAGCGCACTCACCAGCAAAATACCGACAATCGACATGCCGATCACTACGACCGCCGCCACCAGCAAGGCGAAAAACATATTCATGCGTTCCAAACGAATCCCGCGCGTATGTGCGATATCCGGCTGAAAACTGGCCAGCAACAGCGGCGTATGAAATTTTCCAAGTAACAAAATGACAAGTAATGCAATGATCGCAATCGCCGCAATATTCGCCCAATTAACCGTTAAAATACTGCCGAAGAGAAAGCTCATCAAACTGGTATTCGGGATCCGCGCGAGCGAGCTGCACACGACTGCCAACGCCAAACCGCCGTAGAAAAACAACGCCAGCCCCATATCGCCGTATTGCAGATGCTTGCGGCGCACGATTTCAATACCGCCCGCCGCGGCGAGTGTCAAAACGACCGCGCCGATCGCGGGATTAATGCCTAGCAACGCGCTTCCCGTGACGCCGGCAAAGGCGATGTGTCCCAAACCGTCTCCCAAAAGCGACTGCCGCCGGATCACGACAAACATCCCGACTAAAGGACAGAGCAACGCGACAATAAGACCGGCCAAAAACGCGCGCTGCATAAATTCATAGCTGAGCATTTCCATCATCCGACCACCTCCGCCATGTGCAATCCGGTCGCATGGCTGGTGACAAATTGATGCGGCGGACCGTCATAACAAAGCGTACGGTCGATGCAAAGCACTCGGTCGGCATGCGGTAACGCGCGCGCGATATCATGCGTCACCATAATAATTGTTGTCTGCTGCTCCGCCTGAATATTGCTGAGCAGATCCAGCAACATATTTCCTGCCGTATAGTCGATCCCGCTGGTCGGCTCATCCAAAAGCAGCAATGCCGGCCGCGCGGCAATCGCCTGCGCCAGCATGACACGCTGCTGTTGACCTCCCGACAGATCACCGATACGTTTATGCGCCCATTCCGCCATCCCCACTTTAGTGAGTACTGCCTGACGTTGTTTGATCTGTTCGGCATGTGAAATCTCGGTTCCCCAAAAGCCGAGATCGACTACTTCGTTCACCGTCGCGGGAAATGATGCCGTATTTTGATTGTAATGCTGAGGCACGAAACCGATACCGCCGGCGCGTTGCCAAGCTTGCGGCGATTGGCCGGCAATCGTAATCGTTCCCTCGGCCGGCGTCAGGAGTCCCGCTAACAGCCGCAGCAGCGTTGTTTTCCCGGCGCCGTTCGGACCGACGATCAAAGTAAATCCGCCGTGCTCCACGGCAAAGTGTATATCGGTAAATACCGTCTCGTTGTCATACCGAAATGCCAGGTTTTGCGCTGTAATCCATGTGTTCATTATCTGATTGATCCTTCAAATGTTTATTTCATAAAAAAAGAGGCTTACGCCTCTTAAATTAACCGCCTTGCACCCACATAACAATCGTTCCAGTAGCCCTCCGACAAGCTGTCAATGACTACGCCGCGACTTGATGTGGAACTGATAAAACGATCGCCCCCCAAGTAAATACCCGAGTGCGATACACCGTCCGTATATGTCGAGAAAAAGACCAGATCACCCGGCTGCATTTGACTGCGACTCACGCTACGCCCCATGTGGTATTGTTCATCGGCCGACCGCGGCAATACCAGTCCGGCCGCTTTGGCAGCAAACTGAACAAATCCCGAGCAATCAAAACCGCTGGGAGTAGAACCTCCAAAAAGATACGGCACACCGATACATTCCTGCGCTACGGAGATCAGTCGCCGCACCAACATCGTCGAAAAATCGCCGCGGCTGGTAGGTATATCACGGCTCAACAACTCGCGGTAAGTAGCCGGGCCGACCAAGCCGTCCGCTTCCAAACCATGCGCCGCCTGAAATTCCCGAATCGCATCTTCCGTTGCCGGACCGTATACGCCGTCCGCGTCCAAATGATACCCTAGCGTTCCCAAACGATGTTGAATCGTCGAGATATCTTCGCCGATATCTCCCGGGTGATAGGTAGCCCCCACCGCCATCGGTACTACCAAAAACATCGCCATACAAGCCCAGTGTCGTATTCTCGTCATCATGCTCCCTTCCGCCTGCGAGGTTAGCTGCCGGGTTCGGCCAAGAGCTGACCGTCTTTTGCAAGATACACCCCGAAAACATTTGGTTCCCCCGCGCGCATATGCGCTTCGGCACACCCTTGTGTCCTGTCGTTAATGTCTCGTTTTCTGATTCACCGTACCGCGCAACCAATACAGAGGTCGATCCTTTACCTCCGCAAAAATGCGCCCGATATACTCACCGATAATTCCCAAAAAGATCAACTGCAAACCGCCGAAAAGCAACATCATCACAGCAAGCGTGGCCCAACCGGGAACCGCTTCCAGGAAATAATACTTAATCAACAGCACATAGATGATCAAAAGCAAGCTGCCGATGCCTGACAACACTCCCACATAGAGAGCCATACGCAGCGGCAACGTCGAATATGAAGTAATTCCGTCCAAGGCGAACCGCACCATCTTGCGCAACGAAAATTTACTTTCGCCGGCATAGCGCGCCGGTGCACGGAATGTAATTTGCGTTTGCCGATAGCCGATATCGCTTACCAGGCCGCGGATAAATCGCGCCTTTTCGCGAAAGAGCAATAAGCTGTCCGCCACTTTGCGATCAATCAGGCGAAAATCGGAACCGCCTTCGGTAATCTGCACTTGGGAAATAGAATTAATAAAACGATAGTAGAGTTTCGATGTCCATTTTTTGAACGCACCGACATTGGCGGTCGAAAGCCGTACCGTCTGTACCACTTCATAACCGTCATACCATTTATCCAGCAGGTCCGGTATCATCGTCGGCGGATGCTGCATGTCTCCATCCATGGTAACCACCGCATCGCCGCGGGCATGATCCAAACCGCAGGTAAGTGCGGTTTGATGTCCGAAATTGCGTGCCAAAATAAAAGCGGTCACGCGGGCATCCCGTTCCGCAAGTTCCGTTAAAATCAACGGTGTGCGATCACTTGAGCCGTCATCGACAAATAAGAACTCAAATGATTCATCACGATGCGCAACCACTTCGCATAACGCATCGTAAAAGTGCAATATATTGTCCTCTTCATTGAAAAAAGGAACAACGATTGAAATCAGCATTTCTACCACCAAACACTACTACTTCTTTATTTTACCATAGGCGAGAGGACCGCGCCACTGCGACAACTGCAACTGCGGATAGCTTTTTATTGAGCGCCGAACCGTTCCCTATTTACGCCCTTTATGCTCCCGAAAAGCTGCTACTTTTTGGAACGCTTTACGCGCTGCATCAAGCGTTTGGCGAATATCTTCATCCGTATGCGCAAGCGACATAAAGCCGCATTCGAATTGACTCGGCGCTAAATACACACCGGCCTCCAGCATAGCGAGGAAATAGACATTAAATTCATCCAAGTGCGAAGTCGCTACCGTATCGTAATCCGTGACTTCATGTTCATTGAAAAACACGGTGAACATCGAACCGATCCGATGTACTATGATCGGTACTCCCGCTTCTTGCGCCGCCGCTTCCAAGCCTTGGCACAACGTTTCCGTTTTCGCAGCCAATTCTGTAAAACGGTCCGCGGACAATTTATTCATTGTCGCCAGTCCCGCCGTTACCGCGAGCGGATTACCGGAAAGCGTCCCCGCCTGATATACCGGTCCTTGCGGCGCCAATTTTCCCATCACTTCGCGTTTACCGCCGAACGCACCGACCGGTAAACCGCCGCCGATTACTTTACCGAGGCAAATCAAATCCGGTGTAATGTCAAAACATTCACAGGCACCACCGGCCGCCGCGCGAAAACCGCTCATGACTTCATCGACAATCAAAAGCGCGCCGGCTTTCTGCGTCAATTCGCGCAAGAGCGGCAAATAACCAGGCTGCGGCAATACACAACCCATGTTACCCGCGACGCCTTCCACAATCACGGCGGCAATTTCATCGCCATATTGGGCAAAAAGTTCTTTGACCGCGTCCGGATTGTTATACGGAATCGTCAGCGTATCCGCTGCAATTTCCGAAGGAATCCCCGGGCTGTCGGGAACGCCCATTGTCGCCGCGCCGGACCCCGCTTTGACCAGGAGTCCGTCGCTGTGACCGTGGTAGCAGCCGACAAATTTCACAATCTTATCGCGCCCTGTATAGCCGCGCGCCAACCGTAACGCGCTCATCGTAGCTTCGGTCCCGGAGCTGACCAAACGAATCATTTCAATCGCCGGGAAAAAAGTCTGTACTTTTTGCGCAATTTCCGTTTCTAATTCCGTCGGCGCGCCGTAACTCGTGCCATATTGCGCCTGTTCACGAATCGCTGCGACAACGTCGGCATCGGCATGGCCGAGGATCAAAGGTCCCCAGCTGAGAACATAATCGATGTATTCATTGCCGTCGATATCAAAAATATGACTGCCTTTACCTTTGGCGATAAACGGCGGTGTCGTATCGACGTTACGAAACGAACGGACGGGACTGTTCACGCCGCCCGGCATAAATTTCTGCGCCGTAGCGAATGCTTCTAACGAACGCGTCCGACTCATCCTTCATACCCCTCTCGTATCCAGCGAGCCGCTTCCAATGCGTGGTACGTGATAATCAAATCCGCACCCGCGCGTTTCATCGACAGCAGCGTTTCCATAATAAGTCGCTTTTCATCGATCAAACCGGCGGCGCCGGCTGCTTTGACCATCGCATATTCGCCGCTGACGTTATACACGCAGATCGGCAAATGGGTAATTTCACGCGCCGCACGTACGACGTCAAGATACGCCAGCGCCGGTTTCACGATGATCGCGTCGGTGCCTTCCAACAAGTCCAGTTCAATTTCTTTCAAGGCTTCGCGCGCATTCGCCGGATCCATTTGATAGGTTTTGCGATCTCCGAACTGCGGCGCCGAATGTACAGCATCACGGAACGGACCATAGTAGGCGGACGCATATTTCGCCGCGTAACTCATAATCGCCACATCGCTGTAACCCGCTTCATCCAGCGCTTCGCGCAGCACCGCAATACGGCCGTCCATCATATCGCTCGGCGCGACCATATGCGCGCCGGCTTTCGCATGACTGACCGCCACTTTGGCAAGCAGCGGCAAGCTTTCGTCATTCATAATGCAACCGTTTTCCACATGGCCGCAGTGACCGCTTTCCGTGTATTGGCACAGACAGACATCGGTAATCACATACAGTTCCGGTACTTCCTTGCGGATCGCGCGAACCGCCTGTTGCACCGGTTCATTGTCATCCCACGCGGAATCGCCATCCGCCGCTTTATAGGTCGGAATGCCGAAAATTTCAACCGCGGGAATGCCGAGCTCAGCTGTTTCTTTGGCCATTTTGACCGCTTCATCTACGGAGAGATGATACTGGCCCGGCAGGCTTGCGATTTCTTCTTTTACGCCTTCCCCCGGAATGATAAACAACGGATAAATCAAATCATTGACAGATAATGCGTTTTCGCGCACCATGCGTCGAATATTGCGGTCGGCGCGCAAACGGCGCGGACGATCATACGGAGTAATCATACATTCGCTTCCTTTCGAAATACATCCAGTACAGCATCCACCATGGCATCCTGTGTGGCTTTGGCCGCCAGCCGATCCGGCTCCAAGCCCGCTTGTCGCAATGCGTCGGCGGTAATCTCGCCGATCGCAATCAGCGGAATGCCCGCAAGCTCCTTGCACGGATCTTCCAGCATCGCCAGTAAACCGGTCACGGTGGATGCACTGGTAAACGTAATCGCGGAAATTTTCCCGCTTTGCAGTTCATTTTGAAAAATATCTTTGCGCGAGGTCTCCGGTACGGTTTCATAAAACGGTACTACATCTACCACGGCGCCCGCTTTGCGCAGCGTCTCCGGCAACAATTCACGAGCCTGCACCGCCCGCGGCAAAAGCACGCGCTTGCCGGTCATTTCTTCGTCTTTAAGCGCGGCCAACAATCCTTCCGCCTGCGCCGTCTCCGGTACAATATCCGCCAGAATACCGTAACGCCGCAATTTTGCCGCCGTTTTCGAACCGACCGCCGCGATTTTCAGTGTCGCCAGGTCGCGACTGTCGCGACCGCATTCCGTGAGCACGGCAAAGAATCGTTCCACGGTATAGGGGCTGGTAAAAAGTAAATAATCATATGACGCGGCATTTTGCACCGCTTGCTTTTGCTCTGCCGTATTGTCCGTCGCCTGTCGACGAATCGCCGGAATATAAAGCGGTTGCGCGCCCAAACGCGCCAACTTCTCGCCCAACACCGACGCGACATCGGCCGCACGGGTGACAACGATACGTTTACCGAACAGCGGCTGATCTTCAAACCAGCGCAGTTTGTCACGCAACGCCACCACCTCGCCGATGACCAGCAGTCCCGGCGGTTTCAAACCAGCCGCTTCCACCGCCGCCGGCAATTCCGCCAATGTGGACACCACCGTTTCCTGTTCGGCTTTTGTACCCCAACGCACAACCGCGGCAGGAGTCGTCGCCGGTCGTCCGTGCGCGATCAATTCACCGACAATTTTGCGCAGTTTGCCCAGACCCATGACAAATGTCAATGTGTCTACGCCGGTCGCTAAATGCTCCCAGCGCATGGAGGCTTCCGGTTTTGTCGGATCTTCGTGCCCCGTAACTACCGCAAATGATGTCGCCACCGCGCGATGTGTCACGGGAATACCCGCATACGCCGGCGCGGCGATCGCGCTGGTGACACCCGGAACGATTTCAAAGGCCAGGTTATTTTCCCGTAACGCGAGCGCTTCTTCCCCACCGCGCCCGAAAACGAACGGATCACCGCCTTTTAAACGCGCTACCGTATGCCCCTGTGCTACCTTTTCAACGAGCAGCGCATTGATTTCCGACTGTTTCAGCGTGTGCTTTCCCGCCTGTTTACCGGCATAAATCAATTCCGCGTCGGGCCGCGTCAAAAACAGCAAGCTGTCATCGGCCAAGTAATCATAAATGACAACATCCGCTTTTTTTAAGCAGTCTTGCCCTTTGACCGTCAGTAAGCCGGGATCGCCCGGCCCTGCACCGATTAAATATCCAATTCCCGCCATCTCATTCCTCCAACATCGCGCGGACTTTCGTCCATAACTCACGTCCGCCGTTAGCCAAGATTTCTTCCGCAACGGCTTGTCCCAACGACGCGGCCGTGCCGCATTTTCCGGTTCGTACGGCTTCAATGACCGTGGCGCCGTCCAACGATAATAATCGTCCCTGTACTTGAATGGTATCGTTTTCATACACAGACGCAGCGCCGATCGGAACCTGACAGCCGCCTTCCAGCGCGGCTAAAATCGCGCGTTCCGCCGCCACGGCCGCTGCCGTTTCGGGATCATGAATGCCCGCGAGCAGCGCCAACAATTCTTCATCATCGGCGCGACATTCGATAGCCAATGCGCCTTGGCCGGCCGCCGGCAACCACTGAGGCGCTTGCAATACTTCCGTAATGCGATCTGCCAATCCCAGACGCTCTAAACCGGCGCGCGCTAAAATAACGCCCGCCAAATGTTCTGTTTCTATTTTCCCTAAACGTGTTTGCACATTGCCGCGAATCGATACCGGCACCAAATCCGGTCGCCAATGTAAAAGCTGCGCCGTCCGACGTAAACTGGACGTTCCTACCTGCGCACCGGTCGGTAAATCGCGCAACAGAGTGCCGTCGGCGGAGACAAACGCGTCCTCTACGGCGGCCCGTTGCGGAATCGCTCCGATCACAAGACCTTGCGGCAGTTTAGTCGGCATATCTTTCAAGCTGTGTACGGCAAAATCAATGCTGCCGTCCAAAAGTTTCGCCTCAAGGGCTTCCGTGAACGCTCCTTTACCGCCAAATGTATGTAAGGCCTGTTGCAGTTTACGATCCCCTTCCGTATTGACTTTGGTCGTCGTAAACGTTATCCCTTTGGCGGCAGGCAGCGCTTCTAAAAGCGTAATCACATGCCGGGTCTGCCACAGTGCCAGCGCGCTTTGGCGCGTACCTACTTTGCATTCATTTCGCATCGTCAGTTTCCTCCGGCCGCGCCTCCGCAGGTAATGGCAATTGGTATACATCCGCCAGGATTTGCCAATACATCTTCTCGTCCTCTGTCCCCGCCACCTCGCGGAAATGAATCATCGGATCGCGTAATAATTTGCGCACGAGCACTTTCGACATGCCCTCAATCACGCGACGTTCATCGTCTTGCACATCGGGCAACTTGGCAAACGCTCGATGCACAATACGCTTACGCACCATTTCAAAGCGGTCGGTCACGGCCGCCATCAACGGACGCATGGAAAAATAGCTGTATTTTTCCATTAATTCAGCCACCGCTTCTTCCAGCAAGGGGTACGCCGCTTCCGCTTCCTGGGCCCGCATTTCTTTATTTTCATCGACGACCTGTTCCAAATCATCCAGGTTATATAAAGTAACCCCTTCAATTTGAGAGACTTCCGGATCGATGTCACGCGGCACGGCAATATCGATCATCACCAGCGGTCGCCCCTGACGCTTATGCATCAACTCCACCGCCTGCTCGTAATCAATTAAATACGTATTCGCACCGGTCGACGTTAAGATGACATCCACACGTCCCGCCCAACGTAAGCGTTCTTCCAGCGGCACCGCGCGACCGTGATATTTTTTGGCGAGCACTTCCGCTTTATCCATACTGCGGTTGGCAATCAGCAGGGTTTGCAAGCCGTGGCCGATGAGGTGTTTCGCCATCAGTTCCGACATCGTTCCGGCGCCTAAAATCAGCGCCCGTCGTTCCCCAAGCGAACCGAAAATCTGTTGCGTGAGCTTGACGGCCGCATAGCTTACCGAAACGGGATTATCCGCAATGCTCGTTTGCGTGCGGATTTTTTTGCCAATGGCAAGCGCCCGTTGAAACAGCATATTGCTGATGGTACCGGTCGTTCCGACCCGCACCGCGGTCAAATAGGCCACCTTCACCTGCGAGAGAATCTGTCCTTCACCGATAACGAGCGAATCCATGCCGGCCGCGACGCGAAACAGATGGCGTACCGCATCTTCGCCCTTATAGTAATACGTATATTCTTGTGAAACCGCAGTACCGATTTTTGCAAACAGCTTCTGCATCGCTGCCAGCGGCGGAACATCATCGGCCACCACGGCATATAATTCCGTACGATTACAAGTCGCTAAAAGGACCGCTTCATCCAGCTCGGCCAGACCGTAAATCTCGGTCAACGCCTGATGGACTTGCGTAGCGTCCAGTGCGAATTGTTCACGTACTTCGATCGGCGCCGTTTTATGATTCAGCCCCAAGACGGCCAATTGCATGCAAAATCTCCCCTTTTATGATTTCTTTTTCCCCGCGGCGAATTCGTTCCAAGGTATCATCGGGCAAGTACATTCGCCAAAACGCTTGCCGTTCCGCAGATTGCGGCAACAGTTCCCTTACCTTTTGCCGTAATGGTGCAAGTTCTGCAGCAAACGCACCGATGTCCGCGTACTGTTTCTCCAAATCCCGCGTGAGCAGCGCGACCAATCGCGGCATCGCGCCCTGCGATGTCACCGTCCCGGTGAGGCTGCCGCTTTCCCAGTTGGCCGGCAGCATCAGATCCCCCTCTGCGGCATTGACCGCATCGTTAAGCCACGCTCCTTTGGTATGCGCCGCAGTTTTTACCAATGCGCTGACTTGCGCCCCTGCAGCGGAAATGACGATATCACCTTGTTGCACGTCGTCCGCCGCAAACGTCCGCGGATACCAGATGAGTTGACCGGCCTCATGCCAGTCCCGAATCATCGGTTCCGCTTTCGGCGCAATGACAATGACCGTCTGCGCTTTTCCCATTACTTTACGCAATTTACGGACCGCCACCGGTCCCGCACCCACGCAAACAACGCGGCGGTGTGCCACATCCAACACCGCCGCCACGCCGTTAGGTTTCATTATTGCGCCGCTGCCGCATCAAAACCGATATCGTCTACGGCGGCGCAAAGTGCTTCTACATCGGTTTTGGTTTCATCAAAATCAACGTCCGCGATGCCGGAAGCCAAGTCCACTTTAGCGTCATGTACGCCTTCGACATCGCGCAATGTTTTCGTTACCGATTGCACGCAATTTTCGCAACTCATCCCGGTCACTTTCAATTTTGTCTTCATGTCAAGTCTCCTCTCCATTGCCGAAAATCAAAGTCGAAGGATATCTTCTGTTCCCGACAAATTTGTAAAAAGTTTCTAATGATACGCGCCGTCAATCCCCAAATCGTAAAATCGCCATAGGTATAAAAATACACGTCGTACTTCTGACGACCGGTCCATCCGGGTACAACGCTTGTAACACGTTCATAAGGAAAGTTTTCTCCCGGGCGCACGCCGTCCTGCATTTCGACGCGCACGGGTTCGTGTTCCATCAGCCACTGCAACGGCGCCGTAAACACGGAATTCACTTCCGCCGGATTGCAAACGAATTTCGGGACATCTTCACGGAAGGCAAGATATGGCGCTACCATGCGCCCGTTCACCGTGTAAGCCAATGGCAACGCGCCAAGCAACTCCCAACTTTCCGAAGGCGTGCCGATTTCTTCCGCCATCTCGCGCAGCGCCGTCACACCGGGATGCGCATCATAGGCTTCAATTCTGCCGCCCGGAAAGGATACTTCATTGGGATGGGAGCGCAAATGAGGGTTTCGCAGTTCCAATACCAGTTGCCAGCCCTCGTCGGCAGGCATTAGCGGTACGGCAACGGCATATTGTAAGACGCTGCGCCAATCCGCATGACGCGGTAACGGATTCTTCACGGTTCGCCCCCCTCTATTTCTTTATTATAACATTACCCGCAATGAGCTATGACCAAGGTGCTTGCATCCTTAACGCAAACGCACCTTTGTCGTTTCCGTCGCGGTTTTATTTTCATCATCGAAAAGCGCTTCGACAAATTCTTGCGCACGAAACGGCTGCAAGTCGTCAACGCCTTCACCGAGTCCTACCCATTTCACAGGCACGCCGAGTTCTTCCTTGACGGAAATCACAACGCCGCCTTTCGCGGTACCGTCCAGTTTGGTGAGTACAACGCCCGTGAGCGGTACGGACTGACCGAATACTTTCGCCTGACTCACTGCATTTTGTCCGGTGGTGGCATCGAGTACCAACCAGGTTTGGTGCGGCGCATCCGGCACCAACTTGGCAGCGACACGACTGATTTTGGCGAGTTCCCCCATTAAATTCACTTTGGTGTGCAAACGTCCTGCAGTATCGATCAATACGACATCGCTTTTGCGCGCCAACGCCGCTTCCAACGCATCATAAACGACCGCGGCGGGATCCGCTCCTTCCTGATGTTTGACAATCGGTACGCCGACACGCTCCGCCCAAATCGTCAGCTGTTCGGACGCGGCGGCGCGGAACGTATCGCCGGCCGCCAGTAAAACTTTTTTACCGGCGTTTTTATAGTATTGCGCCAACTTGCCGATACTCGTCGTTTTGCCGACGCCGTTGACACCGACAATTAAAATAACCTCCGGCGAATGCGGCAGCGCGGCGGGATCATTATCCACGGCAAGCCATGTTTCCATCGTTTTGGCGAGGAAGGGCATGACTTCTTTCGTGCTGTGAATTTCACCTTCTTTTACCGCGGTGCGAATTTCACCGAGCAAGTAGTCGGTTGCCGTCACACCGAGATCACCGGTCAGCATAACGGCTTCCAAATCGTCTAGAAATTCTTCGTCGATTTCGTCATAGCCGATAACCAACGTTTCCATATTTTTGACAAAACTTTTTTTCGTGCGTTCTAAACCGGCACGGACTTTATCCAAAAAGCTCATGGTGTCTCCTTATACTGTTTCAAATTGACGGCAATTAATTGCGAGATCCCGCGCTTCACCATCGTCACGCCTTGCAGACGATCCGCGGACGCCATGGTCGGTTTGCGGTGCGTAATGACGATAAATTGCAAGCCGTTGCGCCCCGTTTCCAAGTAGCGTGTGAAACGTTTGATATTAGCATCGTCCAACGCCGCATCAATTTCATCTACCAGACAAAACGGCGCCGGCCGATAGGCCATAAAGGAAAAGAGCAACGCAATGACAGTCAGAGCGCGTTCACCGCCTGACAAGAGCGAGAGCGCCTGCTGTTTTTTACCCGGCGGTCGGACCATAATTTCTACGCCGGCGGGTTTATTTTCGTCCGCGTCCGTCAGCACCAATTGCGCCTCGCCGCCGCCGAACAGGTGGGCGAAAATTCGCTGGAACTCGGCGGCCACGACTTCAAATGCCGCCGCGAACTGTTCCTGCATGGTGCGATCAATCTCCGCCACTACATTTTGCAACGTATCGCGGGCCGCCGTCAAATCGGCGAGCTGCGCCGTATAAAACTCGCTGCGCTCACGCGATTTTTCGTACTCCTCAATCGCCTGCTCGGAAATATCTGTAAAGCGCGCAATTTCCGTCAATAATCGACGCTGTTCGGCAAGCAGCGTCGCCTGCGTTCCCGCGACGATCGCGGGATCCACTGCCTGCGGATCTAAATCATACATCGCCAATTGTTCGCGCTGCTGTTCCATTTCCGCCTGCGCCGCTTCCTTTTTTGCCAGAAGTCGCGCCGCTTCCACTTTCGTTTCCGTCGCTTGCGCCCGCATGGCGCGCAACTGATCTTGCTCCGCTTGCTGCGCGTTCAAACGTTCCGCGTGCGCATCGTAAAACGCGTCCGCTTGCACTTTCGCCGTCTGCGCCGTTTGCTGCGCCTCATCCGCCTGCTTTTGCAACGTTTCCTGCGAAGCGCTCAATGCTTTGGCCGCCGCTTGAATTTCCTTTTCACGTTGCGCAAGCCGTTCCATGTCCGCCTGCGCATTTTTTTCCTGCTCGGTTTGGCGGACCTTCTCCTGCTCCTGTTGCCGCAGCGTTGCCTGCACCGTGGCCAACTCCACATGCGCTTCGGTGTAGGCGTGCTCGCAGCGAGCCAGCTCCGCTTCCTGCGCGACCGTATCCGTTGTCGTTTCAGTGACTGCTGTCGGCGCAACGGTCAGTTCTTTTTGCTTGTTTACCGTCAGCCGGTATTCGTCCGCCGTCTGCGTTTGTGCGCTGCGAATTTCATCCGCTTGGCGCACGATACCGTTCCATTCGTCACGCAGAGCCTGCAGCTGCGCCGTTTGCGAAGCAATCGCCAGGGCCGTCGTCTGCGCGGTGTTTTGTAAGGCATCCCGTCGCGCGAGCGCCGCGGAGATGTCCGGTAGCTCTCGCTCCGGTTGTGCGGCAAGCGTTTCCAGTTGGGCGCGCAATGCGGATAATTCCTGCTGCCGACCGAATAATGTCAGCTCCGCGCGCCGCGTGCTGCCGCCCGTAAGCGCGCCGCCCGGTTGAAAAAGATCACCCGCGCGCGTCACCAGACGAATGCGTTGCTGATATTTTGCCGCCAGGCGCGAACCGGTGGCGAGATCTTCCACCAACACCGTGCGCCCCAGCAAATAATCAACCAGCGGTTGTAAATAAGATTCCGCTTTCACCAACGCCGCGGCCAAACCGATCACGCCCGGCTCGTGTAAAATCGCCCGATCTCGATCTGCAAGCGTCCGCGGCCGTATTTCGTCCAACGGATACAGCGTCACGCGACCGCTTTTCGTGCGGCGCAAAAAACGGATCGCCGCCTGCGCCGCTTGGCTGTCGCGCATCACAAGATGCTGTTGCGTACCGCCCAACGCAATATCCAGCGCCGTCGTATATTCCTTCGGCACGCGCAAAAGTTGTGCCACCGTCCCATAGCAGTCACTGCGCCATGCTTCCGTGGCGCCAAGAACCGCTTTCGTCGCGCGGCCATAGCCCTCGTAGCTGTCGGCTAATTGTTGTAAATATTGGTACCGCGTTTGCGTTGTCCGCAATGTTTCGCGTGCTTTCGCATTAGCCGCCTGCGCCGCTTCGCGCTGCGCCTGCAGTTTGTTCACAACCTCTTCCTGCGCCGTGAGTTGTCGGCTGCTTTCCGATGCGGTCGCCTGCGCCGTCGTAAGTGCCGCTTGCGCCTGCTGCAAACGCGTTTGTAATGTTTCCTTGCGTATGTCTAACTCCCGCGCGCGACGCGTAAGTTCGGCATTGCGCTCCTGCAATTGCTGCGCTGTTTGCTGCAAAAACTCCTGTTCCGCCGCGCTCCGTTCCTCGCGTCGCAACCGGTCGGCGACCTGTTCACGGGCCGCTTGCAATACAGCGCGCAACCGATCACGCTGCGCCGTTCCTTCCGTCAAGCGCGCCTGCGCTTCGTCCCGATCTTGCACCGTGGCCGCTATCGCCGCGGCCGTCGTCACCTGTGCCGCCGCAAGCTGTTCCAGCATCTGCCGTTTTGCCGCCAGCGCCGCCGCCACTTCCTGCATTTCTTTCGCGTGCTGATGACTTCGCTCCGTCAGTACAGCGAGTTCACTGCGCAAGCGTTCGCAATGCTGCGCCGCGGTGTTGGCCGCCTGCTCTTTTTCACGCAACATTTGTTGCGCTTTCGTATCCGCTTCCGTTTGCGCCTGCGCCGCCGCTTCCAGCTGCGTAAGTTCGGCTGTCGCCGCCGTCGCCGCCTGATCTGCGGTAATCCATTCTTTCTCCGCGCGCGTCAGTTGACGTTGCGCCGTTTGCCACGCTTTCCATGCGAGACTGCGCGTGATATTTGCCTCCTGCGTGCGCAACTCATTACGTTGTTTCGCCTGCCGCGCTTTTTCTTCCAGCGGCGGTAAATCCTGCGCGAGCAGTCGCGCAATGTCGCTGACGCGCTCCATATTGCGTTCCGCCTCGCGCAATTTGCGCATGCCTTCTTCTTTGCGCAGCTTGTAACGGGTAATGCCCGCTACTTCTTCAAAAACGAGTTTGCGTTCTTCCGGTCGACCGATTAAAATCCGATCGACCCGCTGCTGCCCGATGACCGCCAAGGAGTCCCGACCCAAACCGGTATCCGCCAGCAACAGTTGAATATCTTTTAAGCGGCAATTTTGACGATTAATAAAATAATCGCTCGCACCCGAACGAAGCAGACGTCGCGTCACCGCCACCTCTGCCGTATCCGTTTGGAAAAAGCCGTCACTATTGTCAAAAACGAGTGTCACTTCCGCCGAAGCTTTCGCGCGTTCGGTCGCCGTGCCCGCAAAAATCACGTCACTCGACTGCTCACCGCGCAGCTGGCGAATATTTTGCTCGCCCAGCACCCAGCGCACCGCATCGGCTAAATTACTCTTGCCGCTGCCGTTCGGACCGACGATCGCCGTCACACCCGGCGCGAATTCCACTTCCGTTTTATCCGCAAAGGATTTGAAACCGCGCAGAATCATCCGTAATAAACGCATACCGACTCCCTTTACATAATTACTTCTATTATACAGCAAATCTTCGTCAGTTCATCATGTCCGCCGAAAGAAATAGCCGCGGGCGCCGGTTGTAAATTTTTTCTTGCGGCGTAAAAAAACAGCCGCAGACGCGGCTGTTATCCGAAGATCCAGTACAAACTCAGTAAAAACAATATGATGATGAGTGCCGTAAGACCCTGCTCCACTCGTGTGAACGGGCGGTTTTTACGGCGTCTGCGATGCATTTTTTTGCGCTGCGGTCGCGCGGTCGGTTCGACATCCAAATAATCTTTTGTTCCGACGCTCGGCACGTACGCGCGTTCCATCGGACGCTCCTCGCCCATAGCCGCGTTGTAACGATCCACGAGTCCTACCCCCGACAGGCCGAGGAAATTGCCGTAGTTGCGCAGCATGCCGCGCATGTAAACCGTGCCCGGAATCGTTTTGTAGTCTTCCCGCTCCAATGCCGCCAGGTAGCGCGCGCTGATATAAGTACCAAGCGCCGCTTCGGAAAGCGACAGGCCTTTTCCCTCACGCGCGCGTCGTAAAATAGCTCCGATTTCGTTCATGCCTCGCTGTCCCCTTCATAGCGTGCCAGCAATTCTTCCACTTCGTCTTTCGTCAACAGAATATCACGCGCTTTACTGCCCAGCGACGGTCCGACAATTCCCATGTTTTCCATGGTGTCGATCAGTCGACCGGCGCGGGTGTAACCTACGCGAAAACGACGTTGCAACATCGAAACGGAGGCCTGTTCGGTATCCATGACCATGCGAATGGCATCGGGCAAAAGTTCATCTTCCCAACGCGGCTGTTGCGCTTCCTCGGCTTCCGCGGCCGGTTGCACAACCGTTTCATTATATTCCGGTTGCCCTTGCTTTTTGATGTATTCTACCAGTTTTTCCACATCCGCGTCGGAAATAAACGCGCCTTGCACGCGCCGCGGTTTCGGCGCGCCGATCGGATAGAAAAGCATGTCGCCTTTACCGAGCAATTTCTCCGCGCCCGCCATATCCAAAATCGTGCGCGAATCGATCTGACTCGAAACGGCAAACGAAATTCGACTCGGAATGTTGGCTTTGATGGTGCCGGTCAATACGTCAACGGACGGACGCTGCGTCGCGAGCACGAGATGCAATCCGGCCGCGCGCGCCATTTGGGCGAGGCGCGCGATCGCATCTTCCACATCATGCGGCGCAACCATCATCAGATCCGCGAGTTCGTCGATGATGATGACGACAAGCGGCAACGGCGAATCCGGATTAGCTTCGTTGTAGCCGGTGATGTTGCGCACTTTGGCGGAGGCGAATAAACGGTAACGGTTTTCCATTTCACGCACCGCCCAACGCAATACGCCCGCCGCTTTTTTGACATCGGTAACGACCGGCGTCAAGAGATGAGGAATGTGGTTATACTGCGCAAGCTCGACTACTTTCGGGTCAATCAGAATTAATTTCACTTCATCGGGATACGAACGCAGCAAAATGCTCGCCACCAGCGTATTGATGCAAACGCTTTTGCCCGAACCGGTAGAACCCGCCACCAAAAGATGCGGCATTTTGGCAAGATCGGTAATGACCGGCTGACCGGTAATGTCTTCTCCCAAACCGACGGCGATGCCGCCGACGGCGTGTTGAAATTCGTCGCAGGCAAGCACTTCGCGTAAGCCCACGGAAGAAATTTCCCGGTTCGGCACTTCAATGCCGACAGCCGCTTTACCGGGAATCGGCGCTTCGATACGGACATCGGTCGCCGCGAGCTGCAATGCGATATCGTCCGCCAAGTTGACGATTTTGCTGACTTTCACACCCGGTCCCGGTTCCAGCTCGTAACGCGTCACGGACGGACCGCGGCTGGCGTGAGTAATTTTAGTTTCCACGCCGAAGCTCGCCAATAATTCTTCCAGTTTCTGCGCGTTTTCCGCTACTTCCGCCTGCGTGTCGGTTGTGCTTTGGCGCGTTTTGGTTAGCAAGCTGAGCGGTGGCAATTTATAATCGGCGCGATCATTTTTTGGTTTCGCGGGCGCGATATCCGGCTTCACCTGTTCCGTATCGGTATCCGGTTCCGGTTGCGTCCAGCTCGGTTCCGGCGCAGCGGCGGGCGCCGCAGCGGGCGGTGTAAACGGGGTAACTGCCGCCTTCGTTGTGCGCTCCGGCGCGGGCGCATCATTTACCGGAGGTTTTTTCGATTTGTCAAAATCAAAAAACTGCGCGCGCTGTTTCTGTTCCGTAGGCGTGGTTTCGACATGTCGGTGCGCCTCGACGGTTTCTTTCACTTTGTCGCTCGCTTTTTCCCAATGCGGTTGCGCTTTGCCTTTCACAAAGTTGACGCCATCCGTCACCGTCCATTTGCTGACGAAAATAGTGTTCACCACAAGAATGACGAGCAACGCAATTTTTACACCTGTCTCACCAAAGAGCGTGCGCAAACACAGTAAGCCCGCACCGCCAAGCGCGCCGCCGTATTGCGGAAACCAGGACGGCTGGATTTCCTGGCCGGTCGGCACGTACCACCAATGCAAGGTGATCAGTCCGAGGACAAAGTAAATAATCCATGCCGTATCCCGTGTTTTCACCGCCATCGCGCGCGGATGATAAATGTATCGCGCGCCGAGGAAGATCAAAGCCAGCGGTGGAATAAACGCGCCAAGACCGAATAAATATTCCAAAATCGTGTGCGTCCAATAACCGGCGATGCCGACATCAAAACGGGCGATCGCAGTCAATGCGAACAGCCCGACGGCGATCATCAGCACGCCGCCGATTTCAAAGCGTCGGCTTTCCTGCCGTGTCGTTTCTTTTTCAGTGGGGGATTTACGATTTGCTTTGGGCACTCTGTTTCTCCTTTGTAGCGCTAAGACCGCGCCGTTCGTTCCAGCGGCGGACGAGCTCCGCTTCGCTGCCGTACATTTTCGGTTGATAGTACCGATCATTCACGAGCGGATCGGGTAAATATTGTTGCCTGACCCAACCGTTCGGATATTGGTGGGCGTATCGATACGTTTGTCCATGACCCAGTTGTTGCGCGCCGCTGTAATGCGCATCGCGCAGATGCGCGGGTGCATTTCCCATGGCGCCCTGTCGCACGCGCGACAAGGCCACGTCAATCGCGGTAATCACAGAGTTGCTTTTCGGCGCCAGCGCAACATACAACACCGCTTCCGCTAAAATAATCCGCGCTTCGGGAAAGCCGACCATCTCCGCCGCCTGCGCCGCCGCCTGTGCGACAACAAGCGCTTGCGGATCGGCCAGTCCGACATCTTCCGCCGCGCAAATCATGATCCGTCGCGCCATGAACGAAGGTTTCTCGCCACCTTCGATCATGCGGGCGAGGTAATGCAACGCCGCGTCGGCATCCGAGCCACGCATGCTTTTAATAAACGCGGACGCGATATCGTAATGGCTGTCGCCGCTTTTATCGTAAGCCAACCGACCGATTCCCGCCGCGCGCGCAACGTCCTCCGGCGTCATTTCCGCGCCCGGCGCAAGTCCGGCCGCCGTCTGCTCGAGCATGTTCAGCGCGAGCCGAGCATCGCCGTTGGCCTGCAACGCGAGCTCACGAAGCACCTCCGGCGCCACGGTAAGTTTTTGTTTACCTAAGCCGCGCTCCGCATCCGTCACCGCATTTTGCAAAATCCGGACAATGGCCGCCGGCGTCAACGCTTCCAAACGAATCAGACGCAAGCGGGATAAAAGTGCCTTCTGCACCTCAAAAAACGGATTTTCCGTAGTGGCGCCGATCAACGTAATGGTGCCGTCTTCCACATAGGACAGCAATAAATCCTGCTGCCCTTTATTAAAACGATGAATTTCATCGATAAAAACAATTGTGCGCCGGCCGTAAAGACTGCCCTGCTCTTTGGCTTCGGCAATCACTTTACGCAGTTCGGCCACGCCGCTGGTCGTCGCGTTCACCGTCACGAATTCGCTTTGCGTGAGGTTAGCGATAACGCGGGCAATTGTTGTCTTACCGGTGCCGGGAGGTCCAAATAAAAGCAGAGACGGCACGGTATCCGAGCGAATCATCGCCGCTAAAAAACTCTGCGCACCGACGACGGCTTCCTGTCCGTAAATCTCATCCAAAGTGCGGGGCCGCATACGTACCGCCAGCGGCCGAAAATCCGCGCGCTGTGTCTGCTCGAATAAATTGGCCATATTCTCTCCCGACATACAAAAATAACCGCTGTCCATAAAGTCAGCGGCTATGAAAAATCCCCACCATGTCGTGATTTGCTGTATTTTGAGCCTGCATGTGCAGGTGGGTGTCTTCCCGCCCGAAGAAAATCTACTCCGCGAGCGAAGTTGGACTCCCTTATCGATGGTGTTGGTTCAAAATAACGTTAGCCACACGTGCACGGTAGGGGTTTCTTTACACTTATATAATAGCAAAGTGCAGGCAATTTTTCAAGTTATATTGCCGCCGCTGCAATTATTTTTTTACGAGATCGTCTTCCGTACGAATGGAAAGTTCGCGCAATTGTTTCGGCGCTACTTCCGACGGCGCCTGGGTCATCGGATCGATCGCGCTTTGCGTTTTCGGGAACGCGATAACGTCACGAATCGACTGGCGATTGGCCATCAGCATGACCAAACGGTCCAGGCCGAATGCGATACCACCGTGCGGCGGCGCGCCGAATTCAAAGGCCTCCATGAGGAAACCGAATTTTTGCTGCGCTTCTTCCTGACTGATGCCGATCGCCGCGAAAATTTTCTGCTGCAGTTCTTCCTGGTAAATACGCAAACTGCCGCCACCGACTTCGATACCGTTCAGGACAAGGTCATACGCTTTTGCCTTCACGCGTTCCGGATTCGATGCGAGGAACTCGATATCTTCATCGCGCGGCATCGTGAAGGGGTGATGCATCGCGACGTAGCGTTTTTCTTCTTCGCTGTATTCAAACATCGGGAAGTCGAGCACCCAGGTAAACGCCAGTTCATCCGGGTCGATCAAGTTGCGACGACGCGCCATTTCCAAGCGTAATTCGCCCAACGCCTGCGCAACGACTTTCGCTTTATCCGCTACCATGAGGATCAAGTCGCCCGGCTGCGCTTCACTGTGAGCGATAATCGACTGCACCATTTCCTCACCGAGGAATTTGGCAATCTGCGATTTGACGGAGCCGTCCGGATTGACTACAATCCAAGCCACGCCTTTACCGCCGTAACGGCCGACATAGTCGACCAGGCCGTCGAGTTCGCGACGCGGAATGTCGAAGTAACCTTTCACCACAATGCCTTTGACTTCGCCGCCTGCTTCGACGACCGAACGGAACACTTTGAAATCGGTCTTGGCTACAATATCCGTCACATTGAAGAACGGCATTTCGAAACGCAGATCCGGTTTATCCGAACCGTACAGGTTCATCGCGTCATCATAGCTGATGCGCGGGAACGGCGTGGGAATCTTTTTGCCGAGCGCGCGTTCAAAAATGAAAGCGACCATGTTTTCCATTAATTTCAAAATATCGTCGCGTTCGATAAAGCTCATTTCAATATCCAGCTGCGTGAATTCCGGCTGGCGATCCGCGCGCAAGTCTTCATCGCGGAAGCAACGTACGATTTGGAAATATTTATCCATGCCGGACACCATCAGGATCTGTTTGAAGATCTGAGGAGACTGCGGCAACGCGTAAAATTTACCCGGGTTGACACGACTCGGTACCAGGTAATCGCGCGCGCCTTCCGGCGTGCTCTTGGTCAGCATCGGCGTTTCAATTTCCCAGAAACCGTGCTCGTCCAAATAGTCGCGCATCGCTTTCGCTACTTGGTGACGCAGCCGCAAATTCTTTTGCATTTCCGGACGGCGCAAATCCAGGTAACGATATTTCAGGCGGATATTTTCATCCACATCAACATTATCTTCGATATAAAACGGAGGGGTTTTGGCGGCATTTAAGACGCGCATTTCATACACTACGACTTCCCATTTGCCGGTCGGCATATTTTCGTTGACCGTTTGCGCGTCGCGTTCACGCACCGTACCGCGTACGCAGATCACGTATTCATTCCGGATGCCTTCCGCTTTATGAAAACTTTCCTCGTCATAATCGGGCGAAGCCACCAGCTGCACTACACCGGTCCGGTCGCGCAAATCCACAAAAATCAAACCGCCGTGATCGCGACGTCGTTCCACCCATCCGCACAAAACGACTTCGTTGCCGTTTTGCGCCTCGGTCACTTCGCCGCACATCAACGTACGGTGCAAACCTGCCATTGTTTCCATTCCTTTATCCTCTCCGTTCTCGTTCATTTTGCAAGTAGCCGACAACCTCGCTGCGCGCCAGCGTTGTCTGCTCACGCGCGGCCAAATCGCGTATAATCACGGTGCCGTCTGCTAATTCTGTTTCGCCAATAATTATAACATACTTAGTGCCGGTTTTACCGACCTGCTTCAAACGGCTCTTCAAACTGCGTCCCAAAAGATCGGTATCGACGGTGAAATTCGCCGCCCGCAATTCCTGCGCAATCGCGAACCCGAGTTCACTCGCGGCCTCGCCGTGAGTCGCGATCGCGACATCGCCGGCCGCAGTGACCTCCGGTAATAAATCTTGCATCGACAACGCGAGCATTAAGCGCTCTAGGCCGACGGCAAAACCGATGCCCGGCGTATGTGGACCGCCGATCTCTTCGACGAGTCCGTCGTAACGCCCGCCGCCGCAAATAGCGCTTTGAGCGCCGAGCGGCGCGTACTGAATTTCAAAAGCGGTTTTCGTATAGTAATCCAAACCGCGCACGAGACGCGGATTTAACGTAAACGGAATCCCCGCCGCAGTGAGCAGCTTCTGTGTAGCGGCGAAGTGATCCGCGCATTCCTCACAAAGGTAATCGGTGATTTCCGGCGCGTCCTGCGCGAGCTTTTGGCATGCTTCCTCTTTACAATCCAACAGCCGCAACGGATTTTTATATAAGCGCGTCTTGCAGTCTTCGCACAATTCATCCTGATGCGCCTCGTAGTACGCGATCAGTTTTTCCCGATAAACGGGTCGGCATTTCGGACAACCGACCGAGTTCACAAACACGTTCAGATCGTGCAAGCCGAGCGTTTGGAAAAGTTGTACCGCGAGCGCGATAATTTCCCCGTCCGCCTGCGGCGACGGGGTCGCCAATACTTCCACGCCGAATTGGTGAAATTCACGGTAGCGTCCCGCCTGCGGCCGATCGTAACGGAACATCGAACCGATGTAATACCATTTCGTCACGTTCTGATCCGCATACACTTTATGTTCCAAATAAGCGCGCACCGCCGCCGCCGTATTTTCCGGGCGGAGCGTCAGCGAACGATCGCCGCGATCGGTAAACGTATACATTTCCTTGGAAACGACGTCGGTCGTTTCCCCGATACCGCGTTGAAACAGTTCCGTTTTTTCAAAATGCGGCGTGCGAATTTCCTGAAATCCGTACTGCGCGCACAATTTACGTATCATTTCTTCCACATACCGCCACTGCTCACTTTCCGGCGGCAAGATATCTTGCGTTCCTCGCAAGGCTTTAATCATTGTACTTCGCTCCTTTGCGATATCGATTGAAACAGGCGATCCCTTTCCGTAAGGTATGACTCCAACCGTTCAGAATACGCTGCATTGTCCCAGGGAAAATAGCAGCGATCAAATTGAAACGCGGCATTTTTGATCACTTTATTCGTCGCTCCCGGTCCGATGCCGAGTATGTGAATGCGTTCGCCCATCATTTGTATATTATAGCGGCAAAGCGTGCCGGGCAAGGCGTACCCGATATTGGCCAAATCCGCCGCGAGATATTTCTGACGATATAAATAGTACGGCTCATAACCCATGCCGCACAGTGTTTCATAGGCGAGATCCGCCATCGCCCGCGTCGTTTCCACGGACGGCAGCCGGTATTTGCCCGCCGTTTGCATCAACGGGCTGTGCCGCTTCAATGCCAACGTATGCACGGTGACATTTTCCGGTCGCAGACGCGCCACCGCGTCCAAATTTTCTTTCATATCCGCGATGGTCTGGTCGGGCAAACCCGCAATGAAATCCATATTGATCGCGTCAAAATGATACTTTTGCGCCTCGGCGTACACGTGTTCGATCTGTGCGCCGGTATGCGCGCGATGAATGGTTTGCAAAATGCGATCTTGCAATGTTTGCGGGTTGATACTCAAGCGCGTTACTCCCGCCCTGCGCATCGCCGCCAGCTTCGCTTCGGTAATCGTATCCGGGCGCCCCGCTTCAACGGTAAATTCCGTACCGGATGGAATTGCAAGTTCCGTTTGTAACGCCGTCAATAACGTTTGCAAGTGTTGCTCCGGAAGTACGGTCGGTGTACCGCCGCCGAAGTAGACGCTGTCGATCATCAACTGATGTCGGCGCAGCAGCGCGCCGGCGCGCTGTACATCTTCCAGCAGCGCCGCCAGAAATCCGTCCCAATCTTCATCCGGTCGCGCGACACGAGCCGGAAACGAGCAATATACGCAATGGCTCGGACAAAACGGAACACCGATATACACCGCCGCTTGGTGATCGGTTTGCCGCCAATCGTTGGAAAGATAGGGCCGTTGGCGTTCACCGATCGCGGTTAAAAGTCGTCCCCAGCGCGGCGCGACTTTTTCGCGTGCCCACAGCGCCTCCGCCTGCGCGGCGAAATCATCTTCTGCAAGCAACGGGTGCAAAAGCTTGGTCGGACGCATCCCAACGAGGTAACCCCATTCACCGAGCGGCTTTTCGCAAAGAGTAACAAGTACGTCACTCAAAAAATGACCGCCCGCGCGCCGCGTGGAAACTGTTTGCGAAGCATACGAGGTGTTACCCAGCAACAATTCTACCCGGTACGTATTGTTTTGCGGCGTCACTCGTACCCGACAATCCGGCTGTTTTTCGTCCCAACGCAAACCGAAGCGGAGCATCAGCTGCGCCACGGGGGAATGCCATGCCGCCGGTCCGTCCAGAAAATAGGTATGCAGCGTCATATACGACGCTGTTTACGACGGCACTTGCGGCAGTAGCCGTAGAATTTCAGCACATGATCCACGATTTGGAACCGCTCCTCTTCTTCGATGATCTGTTCCAGCGGATCCAGCATATCGTACTCAAATTCTTTAATGGTGCCGCAACCCAAGCAAATCAGATGGTGATGGAAATGCGGCATATTATCATCAAATAATTCGTAGCGCGAACGCCCATCTCCGAAATCCAACTTCTTTAACAAGCCGAGTTCCACGAATAAATCGAGCGTACGATATACCGTCGCCAAACCGATATCCGGCTGAATGACTTTGACCGCATTGTAGACATCTTCCGCGCTCATGTGATTTTCGTCGCTTTCCACAAACACTTTCAAAATATCCTGCCGCTGCGTGGTAAATTTATACTTGTGTTCTTTGATCTTTTCGCGCAACGTCCGCATAATTTCATTTTGTCGCATGTCGAAATCCTTTCTGTTAACTACGTGCGATTTCTCTGTACTTGTTGTAATACCACATATGCTTGGTAATGACCTTCAACACGGCGAGTGTCGGTACGGCAAGCATCATGCCGAACACGCCGAGAACGGCGCTTCCCAAAAGAACGCCGGCGATAATCGCGACCGGGTGAATCTCAATGACGTTGCCCATGAGTTTCGGCATTAAGATATGACCGTCAAATTGCTGCACGACGATGTAGAAGATCAGTACTTTTACGGCGAGTGAGCCGCTGATGGTCAGCGCCAACAAAAGGGCCGGAATCGCGCCCACGATTGGACCGACGATCGGCACCAATTCCACGATTCCCGCGAGCAGCGCGATGACCAAAGGATACGGAACTTCCAGCCACCACATGCCGACAAACACCATGCTGGCGATCGCCACGCACAAGATCAACTGACCGCGAATATAGGCGCTCAGGATATGATCCGTTTCCTGCACCAGATCCATAATATGTTGACGATACTCCATCGGGAACAATCCGGCGAAAATGCGTTTGAATGTGCTGCCCGCTTTTAACATGTAAAACGTAATAATCGGCACGACGACCAGTTCGACCAAAGTGCCGGTAAATGCAATCACGGCGAAGATACCGTTTTTCGCAACGTCAATCAAGTAGTTACCCGCACGCACCAGCGAGTCATTGATCATCTCCTGCGCTTCCGGCGGGATGAAGTCAATATAGCGCGCCTGCAAATACTGCATGGTTTCTAAAAGTTGCGACGTCAACGACGGAATCTGCAATACAAAGCCTTCAAATTGATGCCAGAACGGCACGAAAATACTGCGCGCCAGAATGGTCATCACCGCGATAAATACCAAGAACGCAATGATAATGGCAATATCGATGGGGAACCGGCGCCAGCGCAATTTCTCCGCCATTTTCATCTGAAAATCGACGAGCGGTCGCAAGATCAGGCACAAAAAGAGGCCGATCAAAAACGGTACGACAATCCACGGCACATAGTAAACGGTTAAAGCGACGGCCGTCACAAGGACAATGCGCAGCCAAAATTGCGCATCGCGTTTCAAAGGTACTACATTCACTGTTTTTTCATGTTCAGAAACGGGTTGCATCTTTTTTCTTCTCCGATCGTAGTCGATGGTCCGTGTCCGGATAAAACCACGGTGGCATCGGCCAAAGATAATAATTTTTCTTCAATACGGGTAATTAATTGCGACATCGAGCCGCCCGGAAAATCCGTGCGCCCGATCGAGCCTTGAAACAGAGCGTCACCGACAAATACCACTCCCGGTTCGGCGGCGTAAAAGCTGATGCCGCCGGGCGTGTGGCCCGGTGTCTCCAAAACCTCAAGTCGGATATCATCCAAGACGACGGTATCGCCCTCCGTCAGAAATTCTTCCGCCGGCTGCGCCTTCACGCTTTGGTATTGGTAAGCCGATAAATTCAGTTTCGGATCGCTCAAATAGGCTTGATCCGCCTGATGCATCGCCACCGGTACATCCGGGTACAACGCGCGCAGTTCTTCTAATGCTCCGATATGATCGGCATGACCATGAGTCAGCAGAATTTTTTTCAATTGTAAATCAAATTTCGTCAGCGCTTTTTGGATCTCTTTGGCTTCCGCTGCCGGATCGATGACGATCGCATGCTTGGTCGCTTCTGAAAACAGAATATAGCAATTGGTCGCCAGCGGTCCGAGTGTTAACGCGATAATTTTCATAGCTACCTCAAAATAACTTTCCGCTATCCAGCAAAATGGTCACGGGTCCGTTATTCGTCAATGTGACCTGCATTTCCGTTTGAAAACGACCGGTCCCGACCGTCACATCATGCGCGCGCAGCGCTTGAACAAATACTTCATAAAGCGGCTCCGCGAGACTTGGCGGAGCGGCGGCGGTAAAACTCGGCCGCCGGCCTTTGCGTACGTCACCGTATAAAGTGAATTGGGAAATCGCGAGAATTTCGCCGCCCGTATCCAAAAGAGACCGGTTCATCTTGCCGTCCGCGTCTTCAAAGATGCGTAAATTGACAATTTTATCGGCGAGATAACGGGCATCTTCTGCCGTATCTTCCGCCCCGACACCGAGCAACACCGTCAATCCCGCGCCGGCTTTGCCGACAAGTTCACCGTCTACCGTTACTTGGCTTTGTGTCGTTCGTTGGATCACTGCACGCATTACGTTCCTCCTGCCGATTCCAAACGGCGCACGGAATACACATCGCGAATCCGTCGCAGCTTGGTCATCATAAACTCCAATTGATGTAAGTCTTTAATTTGTACGCCCAGCCGAATTTTGGCGACATTATCCTGCGGCAAATCGGCGTTCACCGAGCCGACGGATAATTTCATTTCCGAAACGACGCCCAAGACATCTTCCAGCAAACCGCGACGATCGTAACTTTCGATCTCGACGACCACCAAAAAAGTTTCATTCGCCCCGTACATCCAGCTGACTTCGATCAGGCGATTCGGGTCATCGTTGTGAATAATATTGTCACAATCCAAACGATGCACGGAAATACCGCGACCGCGTGTGATGTAGCCGATGACGGGATCGCCCGGTACCGGATTGCAGCAACGAGCCATATGCACCAACAGTCCCGGCTCGCCTTTGACGAGAATGCCGCTGTTGCCCTTCGTCGCCTTTTTGCTGACCCGCAAGCTGTCGAGCGTTTGTTGCAGCTGAGAAGAAATCGGATTATTTTTCTCTTCCTCTTTTTTGTGCAGGTCAATCAGTTTCAGCGTAATTCCGCGCACGGTTAACCCGCCATATCCGGCCGCCGCCAGCAAATCTTCCGGCGTGCCCGCATTGATCTGTTCGGCAACCGCCTCCAAGCGTCCCGGCTTATTCAGCGTCTTGAACTCATACCCGAGTTTTTTCGCTTCGCTCTCCAGCGCTTCTTTCGCTTTGGCAATATTATCCGCGCGATTTTCCTTCTTAAACCAACCGCGAATCTTCGAACGGCTTTCCGATGATGCGACAATGTTCAGCCAATCCAAACTCGGTTTACCGTTTTTCGACGTAATAATCGAAACGATATCGCCGTTTTTCAGTTTGTAGTCGATCGGCACGATTTTGCCGTTGACTTTAGCTCCCGTGCAGGTATTGCCGACTTCCGTATGAATACGATACGCGAAATCCAACGGAATGGCGCCCTGCGGCAAGTCAATGACGTCGCCGCGCGGCGTAAACACAAAGACTTCGTCGGCGAATACATCGAGTTTCAACGCGTCGACAAATTCCTTCGAATTGCTCGTATCCTGCCATTCGAGCAATTTGCGCAACCAACCGATTTTTTCATCAAAATTCTGTTGCTGCGACGCTTTTTTCGTACCTTCTTTATAGCGCCAATGCGCCGCCACACCGTACTCGGCGACCTGGTGCATCTCTTGCGTACGGATCTGAATTTCGACCGGTTGCCCCGATTCGCCGATGACCGTCGTATGTAACGACTGGTACATATTCGGTTTCGGCATCGCGATATAATCTTTAAACCGATACGGCAACGGTTTCCATAAACTGTGGACAATCCCCAAAACCGCATAGCACTCCGGGATCGTGTTGACGATCACTCGAGTCGCGTACAGATCGTAAATCTCACTGATATCCTGATGTTTTTTCTTGATTTTTTTATAAATACTGTAAAAATGTTTCGGACGACCGCTGATGTCCGCTTCAATATTGTTCTTCTGCAGTGAATCGCGCAAGATATCAATCGTCTGTTTGATGATTTCTTCGCGCACCTGGCGTTTGACCTTCATCTGTTCGACGAGGTCGTAGTATGCCATCGGTTCCAAATAGCGGAACGAAAGATCTTCCAGCTCCCACTTTATATTAAAAATACCGAGCCGATGCGCGAGCGGCGCAAAAATCTCCAGCGTTTCGCGGGCAATGCGCTGCTGCTTTTCTTCCCGCACGAAAGACAGCGTCCGCATATTATGCAAGCGGTCGGCCAACTTGATAACGACCACACGCACGTCTTTCGCCATCGCGAGAAACATCTTACGATAGGTATCGAGCTGCTGATCTTCTTTCGTCTTGTAATTCATCCGGTTAAGCTTGGTGACGCCGTCCACCAGAAACGCCACTTCATCACCGAATAGCATGCGAATATCTTCCAGCGTGTAATCGGTATCTTCCACAACATCATGCAGCAACGCCGCCTTGATACCGTCCGGATCCATTTGCAGGCCGGCAATAATGTCGGCGACAGCCAACGGGTGCATAATATATGGTTCACCCGAAACACGTTTTTGGTCCGCATGCGCCGTATCGGCAAGTTCATACGCTTCACGCAGGGAATCTTCATCGAGATCGGGCAAATATTTTTTGACGTCGGCAACTAATTTCGCATACGCCGCTTCCCGATCAAATTCCGTGTTTACGGTTTCCATATATCCTCCTTTCCCGCACCGGCACGATATGTGGCGGAATTTTCCAGCGCAAGTTTTTCGTCACTGGGTCGCCAATTATACCAGGTTTCATTCTCATGCTGTTGACGTTCCAATAAATGCAGTTCTTCCAACACGGTCACCGCCGCGAACAAATCCCGCGGCGCATACGACAAGCCACTCTGCTCCGCGAGGATAGTCTGAACTTGCGCGACGGTCCGATCATGCGGCTCCAAAAGCACGCGCAGTTCACGATATACGGCTACCATAATTTCACGGTTTAAATGCACTTTTTGCGCGCTTTCCCACGTGATATCTTTCACCACGCCCTGCACTTGCACCTGGTTCTGCCATGTATTTTTTTGCAACGCGTAAACGATCGCGGCAGTATCGCCGCTGAAAATTTCCGTGGTCAGTTCCCCGAATCCCCAGCCGACACATTCCAAGTCATCACCTTGCTGCGCAAAGTTGGCTTTCAAATGACGCCGATCTTTACCGATACGGCGAATTTTTTGCACGGTCAGATCGCGGGACGCAAATAAAGGTGACGGATTGCCTTCGCCGAACGGCTCTAAGCGTTCGAGCGCCGTGACGAAATCCAAATCGACATCCGCCAACGCAAGCGCGCGTTCCACACGCAACACCGGGATGAAATCGTCCGGTGTTAAATGCGTATCGGCATAATCCTGTAAACGCTTACGCAATTCGGGAATGCGTTCTTCCCGAATGGAGAACCCGGCCGCCTGATGATGTCCGCCGAATTGTTCCAAAATGTCCGCGCAGGAATGCAGAGCGTCATATATATCCAACGCGGGAATACTGCGGCAAGAACCCTTGCCGATCCCGTCATTTACCGAAATGACCAAAGCGGGGCGATGAAAGCTGTCCACCAAGCGCGAGGCCACGATACCGATGACACCCGGATGCCATGCCGCTCCGTCCACCACCAACATCCGGTCGTCAGCGGCGCCAAGCTCTGCCAAGCGATGCCGAGCCGCAGTCACCAGTTCACGTTCCAAGGACTGTCGCTCACTGTTGATCGTAAATAATTTTTGCGCGAGCGCCAGTGCTTGCTCCGCGTCGGTCGCCGTTAAAAGCTGCACGCCCAAACGCGCATGCGCCAAACGTCCCGCCGCATTTAAGCGCGGGGCGATAGAAAATCCGATGCGCTCGGATGTCACTTGCTCCGGATCGATTTCACAGACCTGTAAAAGCGCTTGCAATCCGACATTGTCCGTCGTTGCAAACCGTTTCAATCCCTCTTTGACGTACAAACGATTTTCCGCCAATAACGGTACCACATCGGCGACCGTCCCCAACGCCACGAGTTCAATATCGTCCGTATAATCTTCGCCTTTGATCTCCCGCCAAAGCGCTCGGCACAGCGTGTAAGCCACGCCTACCCCCGCCAGATTTTTATCGGGATAGACACAGCCGGGCTGTTTCGGATTGATGACGGCAAGAGCCTGCGGCAATTCTTCCGGCGGTTGGTGATGGTCTGTAACGATCAAATCCAACGGTCCTTGAAAACGGTTGCACAATTGCGTCGAGCTGATTCCGCAGTCCACGGTAATGACGAGTTTCACGCCCTTGGCGACAAGTTCCGCAAGAGCCGTTTCGTTCAGACCGTAGCCCTCTTCAATGCGGTCGGGAATATAATACTCCACATTGCCGCCAAGTCGACGTAAACAGCGTAACATCACCGACGTGGAAGTAATTCCGTCGACATCATAATCGCCGTAGATAACGATTGTTTCTTGCGCTTTTAACGCTTGCGAAATACGCTCTACCGCTTTCTTTGTTCCCTTTAAAAGAGCCGGATCAAACCGATCCTCAAGTGTTGCATGAAAAAAATTCTGCGCCGCCTCCACGGTGCAGATCCCCCGCTGTACCAGCATATTCGCCACAATGAGCGGCAAGTCGAATTTATGGGCCAGCACACCCGCTTGTTCCGTATTTTCTTCTACCGGCACAAATTGCCAATGTTTTTTTTGCATACTTCCACCAGTTTCTTTTGCTATTTTTCTATTGTAGCACGTTTTATTCTCAATTACTATTTATTTTCAATATTTGTATATGACGGATGATTTAAATCAGTTATTAATAAGCTTTGTTATACAATGACTCAGCACATATTCTTTGCGTTTTACAAAAACGAAAATGAAAATCACGTTGTAAGCAATACAATGATTAAATTGTATTTCATAAAAAGAATTCGCAAATAAAAAAGAGACCATTATCTAATGGTCTCTTTGGCGTAATCAGCAGCTACCTATGCTCCCGGGCCGTTTCCAGCCAAGTACTTTCGGCGTTTACGAGCTTAACTACTGTGTTCGGCATGGGTACAGGTGTCGCCTCGTAGCTATCGCCACTGAATTACTTGCTGAGTTCGCTTTTGCTCCCTCAAAACTATACAGAAGAAGTAGATTACCTTCGTAGTTCATTCATACTTTCTAAGTTAAGCCCTCGACCGATTAGTACCGGTCCGCTCCATGCCTTGCGGCACTTCCACTCCCGGCCTATCTACCTTGTCGTCTACAAGGGGTCTTACTAACTTTTGTTATGAGAAACCTCATCTCAAGGCTGGT